>NZ_JACEQV010000008.1:164474-218185 GCF_015356275.1 Pseudoalteromonas sp. PPB1
AGGGAGCATCGGACATTGTTTTCTTTGAGAGTGTGATATCTCAAGCGCAGGGAGAAAAGGAAATTGGACGAACCAAACAAGCAATCGTGCTTATGGCGCTGATGTTTACTTTATTATTTTGTGTAAAACTCTGTAAGGTGAAATCGGGAGCCGAGTAGCTAAAAGCGGTGAAATGATGTTAGATGTTTTTATCTTTTTGTACTTACTCATTTGTACAACACTCTGGTTTGTGGATGTCACACGCTTTCACTTAATTCAGCGCAGCTTTGAAGGCATCCAAATTGCCGGTATATTGATTTCGGTGAGTTTTTCCGGGATATACTTTTTCTCAGGTCAGTTTGTTAAGTTGATACTTATCTTACCTTTTTTCATCTATTTGCAATCAAAATTTAAAACGTTCAAACAGATCAGCTAAAAGTCAGTATCTGAATGGAGCACGTTTATGTCCTTATCGAAGTTTGTGTTAGATATATTACGACTGTGCCTGAAGAACTGATATGTTTTGGGACCCCGAAGAAGCTTACTGAAGAAGTTATTAGGAATTGAGATATGAAGCTTATTTATGCTGTTTTGCTTTTATTCGTAGCTCTTACATCGAAAGTAGTTAATGCGACCAGTTTCGAGGGGGATATTTTGACACCCACAAAAGAGGTGTGTGATAAGTTTATTGAAGAGGGAGTTAAGCAAAGAGAGCCCGACTTATCCAGGTCTTATGCAGATTCGCTTTTTGTAAGCCAGCTAGATACTGTTGCACGCTGTTTGTATAAAAGGGGTCGTTCTAAACTTGCGATAGAGTTTTGGCTGCTGGCGTCTTCTTATGGCTCGATTTCGGGTGGAGAGCTTGGTGGCGTGTTTTTAATTGTACGTGCGGAAAATGTGCTTCAGATGCATGCAGGTTTAGCCTTGTTGCGCCAAACAGCTGAGCGTAGTGCTCAGGTGATGAATCGATACCATGTTCTTCGTGCGCTGGCATTATTACAGGGAAAATTTGAAAAGAAAAACAGAAAACTAGCGCTTAAAAATCTGGTGGATGCCTGGAAAGCGGGTTCTGCTCAGGCCACCTACTTAATTGCCTACTTCATTGAAAAAGGGATTTATAAAAAGAGTGAAAAACTGTCGAGTGCATACTGGAAGAAAGAGGGGGATAAACTGAGTGGAAATATTGGTTATAACCACTTTATTGATAATGCGCTATTGAGTGATGTATATGGGCCCCTTCTTAAGGGAATTAGAAACGGACAAGATGGCTAAAAGATAAGTCAGTCACTGACTGTTTTCACAGAGTGGGTGTGCGATGTCTTGCCCTGTCGTCAGATTGTGGACAGTGCTTCATGACGGTGAGCAGTCCACAATATTTTGTCGGTAAGATCCTGCGCAGTGGCTGTACTTTGCTGGGCCTTCTGTCAATTAAACCCCATGCTTTGGCTGTGTTGCGCCACCTGACACCACCCATGTTCTTTCGCCATTAGTTCTCACGGATATGCTTTAAAGAGGGTCACAGTGGTGTCTCTTAATTGCCGCTACCGTAATTTTTCTGACAGCAAAGCCTCTAAATCAGCCTGACTCATAGGTTTGGCGTAAAAGTACCCCTGGCCAAAGTCACAGCCAGCCTGTTTGAGTAGCTCATGTTGCGTAGCGGTTTCTATTCCCTCAGCAATCACTTTGAGCCCCAACTGGTGTGCCATCATGATCATGGTTTCACACAGCACCAGGTCGTCGTCATTATGCTCTATACCGTCAACAAAGCGTTTGTCTATCTTGATAAAGTCGGTGTCCATCTGCTTAAGATAAGCAAGGGAGGAGTAACCGGTACCAAAGTCGTCCAGCGCAATTGAAAAGCCTTGCTGGATAAGCTGGGCAAGACGTGCCTGACTGCGGCCTTCCCCCTGCATCATAAGGCCCTCTGTGATCTCAATGACAACATCTTCAGGCTTCAAATCAGCGTTGTTAAGCTGATCTTGCCACTTCAGCAAGCCGGTATGTTTGGCGTTGAATTGAACCGGCGATACGTTCAGGCTGATCTGAAAGGTACCATGTTGCTGCTGCAGGTGGCTGAGTGTTTGCAGGGTTTGCTGGAAGGCAAATTCACCCAATTGGTGGATCAGCTGGGTCTCTTCTGCCAGCGGAATAAAATGTCCGGGGCTGATCATGCCCTTGTCGGGGTGTTGCCAGCGGATCAGTGCTTCGGCCTTATGAATTTGCTGATTATGCATCGTTACAATTGGCTGATAGTACATCACAAACTGCTCGTCGGATAAGGCCTGACGCATATCTCTGAGCATGAGCAAGCGTTGTTCGCTTTGCTGGCGTAAGGCGGTGTCGAAACAGGCATAACCATTACGGCCCAGAGCTTTCGCCCGATACATGGCCTGATCAGCGGCTTTGAGCAGCAGTTCACTGCTATCACCGTCTCTGGGGCTGAGTGCAATGCCTATACTGGCACCTATGTGACAGTGCTCACCCTCGAGGATAAAGTCTTGCTTAAACAAGCTGAGCACTCGCTCTGCCAGCGCGATGGCATCGCTTTCAGTGCGGCAGTGTTCACAGATAATGACAAATTCATCGCCACCGATCCGCGACAAGGTCACGCCAGGTTGCTCCAGTGACTGCAATACTTTGGCAACCTGGGCCAGTAACTGATCGCCATAATAGTGCCCTAAAGTGTCGTTTATATCCTTAAAGTGATCGAGGTCGAGCAGCAGGATGGCCAGCGAGATATCAGGTGTTGCAAGCAAAGTATTAAGGTGCTTTTTAAGGCTATTTCGATTGGGTAGATCGGTCAGTGAATCATAGTGACTTTGTCGCCAAAGTTGCTCATCTTTCAGTTTGTTGTCGGTAATATCCGTAAAAATGGCCACTCTGCGATAAGACGAACCTTGTTCATCATAGACCGTATCTATGGTGAGCCACTCAGTATACAGTTCGCCATTTTTGCGTTGGTTGACTATCTCACCTTGCCAACGACCTGTCTCGTTGAGGGCATGCCACATCTGGCGATAAAAAGCGCGATCATGTTTACCTGAGTTGAGGATCGCAGTGGTTTTTCCAATTGCTTCCTGTGCGGAGAATCCGGTCACGGTCTCAAATGCCAGATTCACATCCAGGATGTAGCCATGAGCATCGGTGATGACCATGCCTTCACTGGAGTTGTTATACACCAGTGCTGCCAGGTTGAGCGCCTCTTCCTGACGTTTACGGTGGCTGATATCTCGGATCACGATAACGGCCTCTTCACCATGGTTCATACCCTGAACGCGCACTTCATACCCTTGCTGGGTGTCACCCTGGGTGTATTCCAGCAACAGGTGTGGTTGATCTTTAAGGAGTGTCAGCGCAACCCGGATCCGTTTATGGATGTGGTTTGGAAACAACTCGCTCAGAGTATTGCCCTGTTGTACCAAGGAGCCGTGTTTAGCAAGTACTTGGCCCTGTGCACTAACGCGCAAATAACTGTCGGGTAATGCCGAGAGTAGCGTTTGTAGTTCGGTGTGTTTATGGCTTAACTGTTGCTCGGTTTGCAGGCGCACATTGGCCATGCTTTCAAAATGTTCACCCAGCTTTGCCAGTTCCTGCGGCATAGTGTGACTGGTGAGGTCGACTGAGCGCCCCTGTGCCAGTGCTGCGATGGCCTGTTTGAACTGGGTCAATGGGTGTAACAGGGTTTTGTGCAGGCGATGACGTGCCAGCCAAATAAGCAGGCATAACAAAACAAAAAAGCTGCTCAGGACCAGCGCAAAGTGACGCTGTGTTTGTTGCCATGCGGCTTCGAACGGGAAAGCAAAGTAGATGGTCAGTTCGCCGCGTGCGGCGAGTAACGGCAGGCGAATATAAACATAGTGATGACCATTGGCATCACTCAGCAATACCGCCTGTTCATTCAGACCATCAGGCCAATCTTCGGCAACGGCTCTGCCTAGCGGCTCATTGCTGTATGGGTATTCGGCAACAATGGCGCGAGTGTGATCAGCAACCATCACGCGTGTGCCCTGTGGCAGCGTCAACCGGGACAGGGAGCGGCTCCAGTGCGATAGACGTTTTACCGCAATGATCACCATCGCGAGCTGGCCATCCTGATAAACCGGGTGGGCAAAGTTTAGTGTGGCGGTGTTAATGCTCCTGTCATGTTGATATTCACCGATACTAAAGGTGCCTTCATCTATCGCTTGTTGAAAATAGGGTCGATCGGCGATGGAGATGGGACCAGATATCTTAGACAAAGAGCAGGTTACCGTGCCATCGGGTGTTGCCAGGCCAAAATTGGCGAAGCTGGGAGACAGGTGCTGTGCACTCGACAACAACTGAGGGCAATGACCGCTTTGATGTTGCAGATTTTTGGGCTGGTAGGCCAATTGTTGCAGCAGCCGGCGTGTAGCGGCGATTTCGGCGTGTTGCAGGGTGGCAACCTGATTGGCGTACATCAGGGCTTGCTGCTCTTGTAGCTGCAGCATATTGCTGCGCTGTGCGAACAGTAACGCCAGGATCAGCAAAAGACCAGGCAGACTGAGTACTAGCATCAATCGGTAAAATCGCTGTTTTATTGATATTTCTTTAATAATAAACGCTCGCCTGGGTTTGAGGTGGCGGCATGATACAAGCGCAGGGCGCTTTAACCAACCCGTTTAAGCTAAATACTAGTCGAGAGTTATTAATTTTTCGGCCTTTTGGTAACACCACAGTGGCTAAAAATTTCATGAATGAAATATTCTCTAGTAATCAAAAAAGGGACGTTTTTGTGTGCAAAGATCCCAGATTATTTGTCTGCCCACATTTTCCCACCGATTTCATGGAGTTCCGCAAAACCCGCGATTTTTCTGGCCTGTAGACGAGTTAAGCCGTGTGATCCAACTTGACAAAAAGGCTTGTCAAGCCCTAGACTGTCATCCTGTGGGAAAATGTGGGTTAGAGTGGATCAAATTGGATCAAAGATTAGCTTATCGTAACAGGCCAAGCGGGTAATTATGTTCCGCGGCGCAAACTCTCTGAGTCTCGATGACAAAGGGCGCTTCTCGATACCTACCCGGTATCGCCAACCGCTGTTGTCTGAAGAACAGGGAGCCGTGATCTGTACTATTGCGATCAATGAACCATGCCTGTGGCTTTATCCGTTGTCGGAGTGGCGCGAAATTGAATCCCGATTACAACGACTATCCAATACTAACCCCAGAGTCAGACGCTGGCAGCGCATGTTATTAGGACATGCGGAAGAATATCAGCTGGACAAAAATGGCCGTATTCTGCTGGCGCCCACGTTGCGTGCTCATGCTGGTCTTGGCAAAAAGCTAATGCTGGTGGGATTGCTTAACAAATTTGAGATTTGGGACGAAGCTCGCTGGTATGAGCAAATGCAGGCCGATACCGAGATAGAGCGCAGTGGTGACGTGGAAGCGTGCCCTGAGCTGGACGACTTTTCTTTATAACTGGGGTGAAAACCAAATTTTATGGCGACAGAATGGCAACATATATCAGTGCTGATGGCTGAAACGCTGGATGCATTGAATATCCAACCCGATGGTACCTATATTGACGGCACATTTGGCCGCGGGGGTCACTCGGGTGAAATACTGAAGCGGCTGAACGAGCAGGGTAAGTTACAGGCCATCGATCAGGATCCGCAAGCGATTGCGGCCGCTCAGAAATTTGCCGACGATCCGCGTTTTAGTATTGCCCATAATCGGTTCTCGCACATTGAGAGCGTTGCCCGTGAGGCCGGCCTGTTGGGTCAGGTCGATGGTATTTTGCTGGATATTGGTGTGTCGTCCCCTCAGCTGGATGACGCTGAACGTGGCTTTAGCTTTATGAAAGATGGTCCGCTGGACATGCGGATGAACCCGATGGCTGGCCGCAGTGCTGCGCAGTGGCTGGCGGAAGCTGAGCTGGAAGATATGGTGTTTGTGATCAAAAAATATGGCGAAGAAAAATTTGCCCGCCGGATTGCGACCAAGATCATTGAAACCCGTGAGCATACTGAGATCACTTCCACCAAACAGCTGGCAGAGTTAATCGATGAAGCGGTGCCGGTAAAAGACAAGCATAAGCATCCGGCAACACGTACCTTTCAGGCCATCCGTATTTACATCAACAGTGAGCTGGAAGAAATCCAGACGGCATTGCAAGCCGCACTGGCGGTACTGAAACCTGGGGGTCGCTTGGTTGTGATCTCGTTCCATTCTTTGGAAGATCGCATTGTTAAGCAGTTTATCAAGAAACAAAGCAAAGGGGAGGCTGTGCCGCGCGGTTTGCCACTGACAGACGCGCAGTTAAAACAAAACCTGACGTTAAAGTCCGTAGGTAAAGCCATTAAACCCAGTCAGGCTGAAATAGATGCCAATCCGCGAGCACGTAGCTCGGTACTGAGAATTGCCGAGAAACTGTAATGAAAAAGCATCAGCGTCAGCCGAAGTTGTTCTTAGAGATGTGCCAGTTGTTACTGGCCAACAAGCTGACGTTTGTTCTGCTGGCTATGACCTTAGGGTCGGCGCTTGCGGTGGTGCAGGTAACTCACCTGACTCGCCAACAGCTGATAGAGCAGGACAGGTTATTACAAAAACGCGATGAGCTGGATCTGGAGTGGCGCTATTTGCTGGTTGAGGAAGAGTTTTACTCACAGCATGCGCGCATTGAAGAAGTGGCCAGAACTCAGTTACAAATGAAGCGGCCAACCAGTAAAGAAGAGCAGGTGATCGTATTACCATGAGCCCGGCGAAAAAGACCTCAGTCAATTTAATCAGCTGGCGCTTTGCGCTGGTCAGCGTGATGCTGGTGCTGGTGTTTGCCGCGCTGATCGCCCGGGCTGCCTATTTACAGGTGATTGAGCCCGATAAAGCCCGCTCTGAAAATGCTAAACGGACGGTCCGGGTTGAAACCGTGCGGGTGCAGCGCGGTATGATCTTCGACCGTAACGGGAAAGAGCTGGCAGTCAGTGTGCCTGTTGTCAGTGTCTATGCCGATCCCAAAGCGCTGGACAAAGCATTATCAAAAAAAGTGCTGAGAAAAGCCCGGCGCAATGGTGAAGATACTCAGGCTTTGGTTGATAACACGGCCGAACTGAGTGCCCGTAAACAGGCATTTTATCAGGACGAAGTACGCTGGCGTGAGCTGGCAGATGTACTGCAAATTAAACAAGAAAAGATAGACAAACGCCTGCGCGATAATCCCAAGCGTCGTTTTGTTTATTTAAAGCGCCAGGTGACGCCCGCGGTTGCCAATTATATTCGTCAGATGCGCCTGCCTGGGATTCATTTGCTTGATGAATCTAAGCGTTATTACCCCAATGGTGAAGTGACAGCGCATGTGCTGGGTGTAACCAACATTGATGGTATCGGCATCGAAGGTATTGAAAAGCTCTATGATAAAGCGATGACGGGCACCGAAGGGCGCCGCACCATTCGTAAGGATGCGCAGGGGCGTGAGGTCCAGGTACTGGCAGAAGAAGAACGGGTAGAGCCGGAAGATGTGCACCTGAGTATCGATCTGCGGATCCAGGCTATCGCATATCAGGCATTGAAATCGGCGGTATTGACCTATCAGGCAACATCGGGATCGGCCATGGTGGTCGATGTGCATAGCGGTGAGATTCTGGCGATGGTCAACAGTCCGAGCTTTAATCCCAATGATATGAGCGATGCAGCGCCCTATAAACGTCGCAACCGTGCCATTACCGACCTGTTTGAACCGGGGTCGACACTTAAGCCTCTGGCTGTATTAGCGGGCCTGGACCATGGTGTTATCCAGGCAGACGACACCATAGATACCTATCCAGGCTGGATGCGCCTCAACGGAGGCCTGGTTAAGGACGAGCGCAATCACGGTGAAATGACACTGCGCGAAATTCTTAAAATTTCCAGTAACATGGGAGTAGCTAAAATCAGCCAGATGCTCCCAAAAGAGTATTTTGTTGGCCTATATCAACAGGTTGGCTTTGGTGAAGACACCGGTACTATGATGATTGGCGAGAGTTCAGGCTTGTTCTATCCTAATCGCCGGTGGTCAGACTTTGAGATTGCGACCCTGTCTTATGGCTACGCTGTTTCTGTCAGTACCGCACAAGTGGCCAGGCTCTATGCGACGTTTGGCGCGGGGGGGATCTCCCGGCCGCTGACCATTATGAAGCAGGACGGACCGGTGCCTGGCGAGCGGCTGTTCCGTGAAGAAGACGCACTGGCAGTTGTTGAGATGATGGAGTCGGTCTTTGAAAAAGGGGGCACTGCATCCAATGTGATTGTTGATGGTTATCGGGCTGCTGCTAAAACTGGTACGTCGGAAAAGGCGATTGCCGGCGGGTATGGTGACGAGTACGTGGGTTATTTTGCCGGTGTTGCACCGGTCAGTGACCCTCGTCTTGCGGTGGTGGTTATGATCAATGAACCAGGTGGCGATGTTTATTACGGAGGTCATACGGCAGGACCTGTGTTTGCTGAGATAGTCTCTAATGCACTGAGAATTTTAAATGTGGCGCCGGACAAAGACCGCGTTGCTTATTTATCGAGGCCTGACAATGACACGTGACCTGAGCCAGGCACTGGCTTACATCGGGGTTTCATACCCAACGACAGTGATTAATGAATTGCGCCTGGACAGCCGTGAAGTGGGTCCGGGCGATTGCTTTATTGCACTTCGCGGTCATCAGCAAGATGGCGGCCACTTTGTTGCTGCGGCGCTGAGTCGTGGTGCTGCATTGGTGCTGGCGGATGCAAACTGTGTTGTTGATGTAGTAGATACGCGCGTATTGCAGATCTCCGGGCTGGCAGCCAAAGTGGCTAAGCTGGCTGCGCTATTTTATGGTGAGCCCAGTCATGCCATGACTTTGGTGGGGGTGACGGGGACAAATGGTAAGTCCACCACAACGGCGATGATAGCGCACCTGGCCAGTGCATGTGGTTTGCCAGGTGCCGTGATTGGCACCCTGGGTTATGGTGCACCTGATTTGCTCACGCCGCTGAATAATACCACTCCGTCTCATGTGGATTTGCAACGTATTTTAAATGAGTTGCGTCACAGTTATCAGCTGGCTGCTATGGAGGTATCGTCCCATGGACTCGTGCAGGGACGGGTGGCCCAGTGCCAGTTTGATGTGGCAGTGTTTACCAATCTCAGTCGCGACCATCTTGATTACCATGGCACAATGGAAAATTATGCCGAGGCGAAACTACAACTATTTAGTCACTGTGAGCCGAATTTTGGGGTGGTTAATATTGATGATCCCTGGGCACAACGCTGGCTACAAGCGAGTAAAATCGCCAATCCGGTGGGTTTTGGTCGCAAGCCGGCTGATGATCAATTACATGAAACGTTACACCACTTTGTATATTTTAGTGAGGCGCAATTTAACAGTCAGGGGATCCACTGCCGATTTCATACCAGCTGGGGTGACGCTGAGATCAGAACTCCCCTGTTTGGTGAATTTAACCTGTATAACCTGAGCGCAGCATTTGCAGTTTTACTGACTCAGGGGATCCCTTTAACGCAGTTGATTGAGGGGGCGGCGAAATTGCAGCCCGTGACTGGCCGCATGCAAGCTATTGAAGTGGCTGGAAAGCCAACGTGTGTGGTGGATTATGCCCATACACCAGATGCACTAGCACTGGCGCTGCAGGCACTGCAACAGCATGTTCCAGGCAAAGTGACCTGTGTGTTTGGCTGTGGTGGTGAGCGTGATAAAGGTAAGCGCGCGCTGATGGCGCAGGCGGCTGAACGGTATGCGGATACCGTGGTGATCACCAGTGATAACCCACGGGGGGAAGATCCTCTCGCCATTATTAACGACATTAAGGCTGGGCTCAGTAAGCCTGAGTATGCTCTTTGTCAGCCTGATAGGGCGACTGCCATACGCGAGGCAATTCAGGGGGCTGATCAATACAGCGTGATCCTGATTGCCGGCAAAGGGCATGAGGACTATCAGATCATAGGTAACCAACGCCTGGCTTTTAGTGATATTAGCTGGGCTCAGACAATATTATCAGGGGAAAGTGCATGATCAAGATGGATCTCTCTTGGCTTGCGGATGTATTGAACGCCCCTTTTGACGGGCAAGACCGCAGTGTTTCAAATGTAAATACAGATACACGTACAATTAGCGAAAACGAAGTGTTTCTGGCACTCAAAGGGCCAAATTTTGATGGCCATAAGTTTGTTGCTCAAGCGCAACAAAAAGGCGCGATTGCCGCCATTGTGGACCATCCAGTCGACGTTGATATTCCTCAGCTGGTTGTAAAAGATACCAGGCTTGCGCTGGGACAACTTGGTCAGGCTGTCATACGTCAAGTGTCGCCAAAAACTCTGGCGATTACTGGCAGTGTGGGCAAGACCACGGTTAAAGAAATGTCGGCGGCTATTCTTTCCCGTCTGGGCAAAGTGCTGGCCACGGCCGGAAATTTCAACAATGACATTGGCGTACCATTGACCTTACTACGACTCAGTGAAGACGATGAGTTTGCGGTCATTGAATTGGGTGCAAACCATATAGGTGAGATAGCTTATACCAGCGATCTGGTCAATCCTGATGTGGCTGTGGTGTGTAATGTTGCACCAGCACATATCGAAGGTTTCGGCTCAATAGAAGGGGTTGGTCAGGCGAAAGGGGAAATTTTCTCCGGGCTCAAAGACAACGGCGTCGCTGTGTTGAACTGCGACTGTCGCTTTGTGCCAATGTGGGAACAAACTCTGACCACTCAGCGTATCAGTCGTTTCTCAATGGAACAACAGCTTGATCTGTGGGTAGAGGATATCAATCTGGATACATTGGGCCGCGCTACCTTTTCACTGTGTCAGGGGACGCAACACGTTACTATCACACTCCCATTACCTGGTGAACACAATGTGATGAATGCCTTGATTGCGGCATCTTGTACCCTGCAGTTGGGTGCGACGCTGGAAGATGTCAAAGTGGCATTGGAAAATATGGCAGAGGTCAAAGGTCGGGTTAACCTGATCGAAGTGTCGGACACGCTGCGGGTAATAGATGATAGCTACAACGCTAATGTTCGATCGGTAAAGGCTGCCATAGACTTGCTAGCAAGTATGCCAGGCTATCGCGTGTTTGCGCTGGGTGATATGAGCGAGCTGGGCGAAGAGGCGCGGCAATATCATGAAGAAGTGGGCGAATATGCTAAAGAAAAAGGCATTGAAGCGCTGTTTTCTTTAGGGGTGTTGAGCCGCTATGCCAGCGATGTGTTTGAAACTGCGAATCGTCACTTTTCTCAGCGAGAGCATATGCTACTGGCAATTCAGCAATTACTGGCGCAGCGCGATGAAATCTGCACTGTGGTGGTTAAGGGGTCGCGCAGTGCACGTATGGAGCTACTGGTCGCTGATCTGGTTGAGGCTTCAAAAGTGAAAAACAACGATGCTGATAGTGAAGAGGAAAAACCATGTTAGCCTGGTTAGCAGAATATCTGACGCAGTACTATAGCGGCTTTAACGTTTTCTCTTATCTGACATTACGCGCGATCCTGGGGATCCTGACCGCGTTAATGATCTCTTTGTATTTCGGACCTAAATTGATCCGGAGCTTACAGAGAATGCAAATTGGCCAGACTGTTAGAGACGACGGTCCGGAATCACATTTATCTAAGTCAGGTACACCCACCATGGGTGGGTTATTGATTTTAGGTGCTATTTTTGCAAGTACGCTCCTGTGGGGCGACTTAGGCAACAAATACGTCTGGGTCACCTTATTTGTGATTGGTTCATTGGGTGTCGTTGGGTTTGTTGACGATTATCGTAAAGTGATCCGTAAAGACAGCAAGGGCCTGATAGCCAGATGGAAGTATTTCTGGCAGTCCGTGATTGCGATTTCCGTAGCTGCATTCATTTATTTCACTTCTACGGACCCGTCTGAAACGGTGCTGGTGGTGCCCTTTTTCAAAGATGTACTCCCTCAGCTTGGGCTGTTTTATCTGGTGATGAGCTATTTCGTGCTGGTGGGAACGTCCAATGCGGTGAACTTGACCGATGGGCTCGATGGTCTGGCCATTGTGCCGACCATTTTAGTGGCATCCGCCCTTGCCATTATCGCTTATGTCACCGGTAATGCCGTGTTTGCAAATTATCTCCACATTCCTCATATAGCCTCTGCCAGTGAACTGGTGGTGGTCTGTACGGCGATTGTTGGCGCTGGGCTAGGGTTTTTGTGGTTCAACACCTACCCGGCACAAGTCTTTATGGGTGATGTCGGCTCGCTGGCGTTAGGTGGCGCACTAGGTATCATCGCCATTTTGGTGCGTCAGGAGTTGGTGCTGGTCATTATGGGTGGTGTATTTGTGATGGAAGCCTTGTCGGTGATTTTACAAGTGGGCTCCTACAAGCTGCGTGGACAGCGGATTTTCCGAATGGCCCCGATCCACCATCATTATGAACTAAAAGGCTGGCCGGAGCCCAGGGTGATTGTGCGATTTTGGATTATCTCAATCATATTAGTGCTGGCGGGGCTGGCAACCTTAAAGATCCGCTAAAGCAGTACACTAAGGTGTTGATATGGGTTATTTAGAAACCTTAAAAAATAAACACATTACTGTGCTCGGACTGGGTGTAACCGGTCTGGGCATTGTGCGCTTTTTGGTGCGCCACGGTATTACGCCTAAAGTTGTTGACTCTCGACCTGTGCCGCCAGGGGCAGACTGGATGAACCATAATCTGCCAGAATGTGAAGCGGTATTTGGCCCGCTTGCTGAGGCTGCACTGAGTGCCACCGATCTGGTTGTGATCAGTCCTGGTGTGCCGTTATACGAGACCTGCGTTGCTCAGGCTATCGCCGCTGGCGTCGAAGTGATCGGCGACGTGGAGTTATTTGCACGGCTGAATGAAAAGCCAGTGATTGCTGTGACTGGCTCAAATGGTAAATCTACCGTTGTGAGTCTGGCTGCTGAAGTGTGTCAGCAAGCTGGTCTGAAGGTCGGGTTAGGTGGCAATATTGGTACATCTGTGCTTGACCTGCTGGAGCAGGACTTTGATGTATTTGTATTGGAGCTGTCGAGCTTTCAGCTAGAAACGACGCACAGTTTGCACTGTCTGAGTGCGATGATTCTTAATATTACCGAAGATCACATGGACAGATACCCGGACTTTGCCGCGTATTGCAAAGCAAAGTTGCGTATCTATCAGCAGGTCGATTGTCTGATCTATAACGCTGAAGACCCGCGTACCTTTGTGCCTCATGACAACGCATTGAGCGTGGCACTTGATAAGGCTGATTGTCGTTTAATACAAGAAGATGGGCAGAGTTACTTTGCATTACATGGCAAAAAGCTATGTCCGGTAGAGGCGCTGGCAATGCCAGGCAAACACAACCAGTTTAATGCATTAGCTGTGATCGCACTATTATCTCCTCTGGGGCTACCTGATAGCGCGTTCACTGCAGCCTTTGGTACTTTTAAAGGGCTGCCACATCGCTGCCAGCTGGTTGCTGATGTACAGGGCGTACGTTATTTTAATGATTCCAAAGCAACCAATGTGGGTGCGACTGTCGCGGCCCTGGAAAGTTTGGCTGGTGAACAAGGCCAGATACTGTTGATTGTGGGGGGGGACGCTAAAGGGGCTGATCTGTCGCCACTCAAAACCCCTCTACAGCACTACTGTAAAACGATTTTTTGTTTTGGTAAGGATGGCGCTGACTTTATGCCATTACACCCTCGCAGCCAAATGGTCAGCAATCTGAGTGAAGCGGTGGCGCTGGCTGCTCAGCAGGCAACGGCCGGAGATCTGGTATTACTGGCACCAGCTTGTGCCAGCATTGACATGTATGCCAACTATATGGCCCGTGGTGAGGAGTTCTGTCGATTAGTTGAGGGGCAGACATGCTGAGTATGACCGCACTGCGACACAACTTCACCCCAACCTCTTCGGATTCGTTGTTCGATGTCCCGTTGCTGTACGCCATGTTGTGCCTGGTTGGGATTGGGTTTGTAATGGTGACCAGTGCATCTATGCCGGTGGCTGAGCGCTTGTATGATAATCCGTACCACATTGTTACGCGCCACAGCATGTTCTTGGTAATGGCAATGGTGTTGTTCTGGCTGAGCACCACAGTGCCCATGACCTGGTGGAAGCGATTTAATCCATATTTACTCTTACTGGGTTTGGTACTGTTGGCCGTTGTGCTGGTTGTGGGACGCGAAGTGAATGGATCAAAGCGCTGGTTGCCCGTTGGCCCAATCGGTTTTCAGGTTGCTGAAGCCGCGAAACTGTTTTTCTTTAGTTATATTGCCGGCTATTTGGTCCGTAAACGGGATGAAGTACAGGAAAACCTCAAAGGGTTTGCAAAACCCATTATTGTGTTTGCTGTGTATGCTTTTTTGATCCTGATGCAGCCCGACCTGGGGACTGTCGTGGTGATGTTTGTCACCACCGTCGGGCTGTTGTTTTTGGCCGGTGCAAAACTTTGGCAGTTTTTTGCTCTGATGCTGACCGGTGTGTTACTGGTGGTGATGTTGATCATTTTTGAACCCTATCGTATGGCGCGTGTGGTTGGTTTTCTTGAACCCTGGGAAGACCCCTTTGGTAAAGGCTATCAGTTAGTGCAATCTCTGATGGCCTATGGCCAGGGGGGCTGGTTTGGTCAGGGGTTGGGTAACAGTGTTCAGAAGTTACAGTATTTACCGGAAGCACATAACGACTTTATCTTTGCCGTGGTCGCTGAAGAACTCGGGTTTATCGGCGTATTTTGTGTTTTGATGACGCTGGCCACACTGGTCTTCAGAGCTCTGCTCATCGGGCAAAAAGCACTCAAAGCAGGTAAAGAATACGAAGGCTATTTAGCGCTTGGTATTGGGATCTGGTTTGCGTTCCAGACCGTGGTTAATGTCGGTGCCAGTGCGGGTATGCTACCAACCAAAGGGCTGACTTTGCCCTTCATCTCCTATGGAGGCTCGAGCTTATTGATCATGACCATTGCAGCTGGTTTGTTACAGCGCATTGACTTTGAGACTAAGCTGTCGACGCGTCAGGCAACCTCGCGCGGAGGTAAAAAATGACCAAACGATTACTGGTGGTCGCTGGTGGAACTGGCGGACATATTTTTCCGGGAATTGCGGTGGCCAAAGCACTTGAGGCACAGGGCTGGCAAGTATCCTGGATCGGCACCGCAGATCGGATGGAGGCGCAAGTGGTACCTGCGCATGGGATTGACATCGATTTTGTTAATGTCAAAGGCGTGCGTGGTAATGGCATTAAACGTTTGCTCACTGCCCCGTTAATGGTGCTTAAAGCTGTGTTTGCAGCTAAGGCGATTATTCGCAACCGCCGCCCGGATGTGATTCTTGCAATGGGAGGCTATGTGACCGGACCTGTTGGCCTTGCTGCCAAGTTGGCTGGAGTCCCTTTGGTGATCCATGAGCAAAATGCAGTGGCCGGACTGAGCAATAAATTGCTGGCGCGTATTGCAAGCAGAGTATTGGCTGCATTTCCCCACGCTTTTGCCGAGCGCAGCCATGAGGTTGTCGGTAATCCTGTACGCTCAGGCGTGGCTCAGATAAGTCCAAAGCGGCCAGGTCAGGCTGTCAACGTGTTAGTGGTGGGCGGCTCTTTGGGGGCTAAGGTGCTGAATGATACAGTGCCTGAGGCTATGGCGCTGCTTATTGAGGCGACATCGTGTGATTTACAAGTCTGGCATCAAAGTGGCAGGGGGAATGATACCGGCCTTGAGGCTGACTATCAGCGCTATGGCTTGCAGGCCAAAGTAGCAGAGTTCATTGATGACATGGACCAGGCCTATGATTGGGCCGATGTGGTGGTGTGTCGCGCAGGTGCTTTGACTGTCAGTGAGATCGCGGCCGCGGGCAAAATGGCGGTGTTTGTGCCTTTGCCTCATGCCGTTGATGACCATCAGACTGCTAATGCGCGTTTCTTAGTGGATGAGTCGGCGGCCTTGTTGATCCCGCAGTCTGACTTATCTGCACAGCATTTATGTGACACTTTGGTACCTTATTGTCGTGACCATGCCCTGATCTGGGAAAAAGCGAATAAAGCAAAAGCCTGCGCTCAGCTGTCTGCAACTCAGTCAGTCGCAGCGATTTGCGAAGAAGTAACGAATTAAAAGAGATAACAGTGAAAGAAATTAACAGACGCAGAGCCATGAGGCGCATTAATACCATCCACTTCATCGGAATTGGTGGCGCTGGTATGGGCGGTATTGCGGAGGTATTGGCCTTTGAAGGGTACCGAATTACGGGTTCTGACATTGCTCAGAATGCGATGACGGAGCGTCTTATTCGTGCTGGGGCTGAAGTCTTTATTGGCCATGATGAGAATAATATTAAGGATGCTGATGTCGTGGTGGTCTCCAGTGCTATCGATACCAGCAACCCTGAGATCCAGGCAGCCAAGCGTGCCCGGGTGCCAGTTGTTCGCCGTGCGGAGATGTTGGCTGAATTGATGCGTTTTCGTCATGGTATTGCGGTGGCGGGCACACATGGTAAAACCACAACGACCAGTTTAATTGCCAGTATTTTTGCTGAAGCCAGGTTAGATCCAACCTTTATTATTGGCGGCTTGCTTAACAGTGCTGGGAGTAATGCGAAGGTTGGGAGTAGCGATTACCTAATCGCAGAGGCGGACGAAAGTGATGCATCATTCCTGCATTTGCAGCCCATGGTCTCGGTGATCACGAACATCGAAGCGGATCATATGGATACGTATGATGGTGATTTCGAAAAGATGAAAGACACCTATGTCGAATTTATACATAACTTGCCGTTCTATGGCCTGGCGGTGGTGTGTACTGACTCGGAGGTAGCCAAAGAGCTATTGCCTCGGTTCGCCAGACCTGCAATTACCTATGGGGAAAATCCCGAGGCGGATTACCGTATGGTGGACTTTGAACAAACGCAGAGTCGCAGCTGTTTTAAAGTGGTACATAAATCTGGTGAGCAGATCGAGGTAACGTTGAGCATGCCCGGTAAGCACAATGCACTGAATGCCACTGCGGCCATTGCGGTGGCAAAAGATCATGAGATTGGCAATGAAGCGATTCTTGCTGCTCTGGATAAATTTGCAGGGATTGGACGCCGCTTCCAGCACTATGGTTCGTTCCAAAATGAACGTGGTGAAGTGATGTTGGTAGATGACTATGGTCATCACCCGTCGGAAGTGGCTGTGACGATCCGTGCAGCTCGTGCAGGCTGGCCAGACAAACGTCTGGTTATGTTGTATCAACCGCACCGTTATACCCGTACCCGTGACCTTTATGAAGACTTTGTGAAAGTGCTCAGCGAAGTCGATCAGTTGTTGTTGTTAGATGTGTATAGTGCGGGGGAAAGCCCCATTGTCGGGGCCGACAGTAAGAGTTTATGTCGCAGCTTGAGACAGCGTGGTGTGGAGCCAATCCATGTTGTGGACGGCCAGGACTTAAAAGCGGTTCTGGCAGATGTATTACGCGATAACGATCTGGTGATCACTCAGGGCGCTGGGAATATTGGGCAAATCGTAAAACAACTGGCAGCAACAGAGTTGTCGGTCGAAAAGCTGAAGCAAGGTGTATTATGAGTAAGTTTGGCAAAGTCGCGGTGTTGCTGGGTGGCTTGTCTGCTGAGCGAGAAGTGTCACTAAAGTCGGGTCAGGCAATTATCAACGCTCTGGAAGAAGCGGGCATTGATGTGGTGCCATTTGATCCGGCTGAGCGTAATTTGTGGGAACTAAAAAGCCTGCAAGTTGATCGGGTATTTATTGCCTTGCATGGTCGTGGTGGTGAAGATGGTACTGTGCAGGGGGCGCTTGAGTTTATGGGCTTGCCTTATACCGGTAGCGGTGTGTTGGGCAGTGCATTAGCGATGGATAAGGTCCGCTGCAAACAATTGTTTGAGTCTGCCAAGCTGAGTACGGCTCGTTATTGTGTGGTCACAGCGACTCAGGAAATTGATACCACGGCACTGATGGCCAAATTCGGCAAAGTCATGGTTAAACCCAGTCATGAAGGCTCCAGCATCGGCATGACTCAGGCGACGTCGGCGCAGGAGCTGCAAGCCGCGCTCAATGAAGCATTTAAATACGATGATGAAATTTTGATTGAACAATGGATTGAGGGCCGCGAGTTTACCGTCGCCATGCTTGGGGAAGATGCGTTACCAGTGATAGAAATGCGCACGCCTCGTGGGTTCTATGATTATCAGGCTAAGTATCAGGTCAACAGTACGGAGTACTATTGTCCGGCAGACATCAATACCGCTTACACTGAGCAGTTACAGGTGATGGCTAAACATGCTTTCGAGTTGGTGGGCGCAACTGGTTGGGGCCGAGTGGATGCGATGCAAGATGGTAATGGCCAGTTTTATCTTCTTGAAGTGAATACGGTCCCTGGTATGACAGAGAAATCACTGGTGCCGATGGCCGCGAAGCAAAATGGGTTGTCATTTAAGCAATTAGTTATTCGCATTTTGGAGCAAACCCTTTAATATGCGTGCTCTTTTGGGAAAAATCGTCGCGTTAAGGCAAAGCATCAACTGGTCTTTGCTGTTTGGTGTCGGCTTTTTCCTGATAGTGCTTATTGGTCTGATGCAAAGTGGATTGTGGATCCGAGACTGGTTGACTCAGCACAGAGACACTCAAATTAAGACGCTGACGGTGCTTGGTCAGCCCTATTACACAGCCGAAAATGACATCGTCCTGGCGATCCGCAAAACGGATCTGTCGAGTTTTTTTGAACTGGATGTCAAGGCGGTACACGATGCAGTGCAAGCGTTACCTTGGGTAGCCACTGTCTCAGTCAGGAAGCAGTGGCCAGATGCTTTGCAGGTATATGTAGTGGAGCATCAACCAGTAGCGTATTGGAACAGTGACCTGTTATTAAATCATGCTGGTGGCGTATTTCAGGCTAACAGCACACGACTGCCAGAGACTTTGCCCGAGCTGTATGGTCCGGAAGGCAGTGAAGTGGAAGCCTGGCAGACGTTTTTACAATTAAAAGAAATGCTGGCTGTCAATCAGTTTAATTTGGTCAGCCTGGCACTCTCTGAGCGTTTTGCCTGGCAGCTATGGTTGGATAATGGCATACGGCTTAACCTCGGTCGGGAAGACAAAGCACAGCGTGTGCAACGATTTATAGATGTTTATCCGAGGCTGGAAAAGCCTGAGGGAGCTCAGGTCGATGTGATTGACCTGAGGTATGATACGGGACTGGCGGTTAGCTGGAAGTTCAGCCAGAACGAAGACAATAAAGATAAGAGTAAAGCATGACCAAGTCGGCAGAGAGAAACTTAGTGATTGGACTGGATGTGGGCACCTCCAAGGTGGTCGCAACGGTTGGGGAGATCACCGCAGACAACCAGTTGAGTATTGTGGGTGTCGGGAATCAGGTTGCCCATGGCATGGATAAGGGTGGCGTGAATGACTTGAACCTGGTGTCTGACTCCATCAAGCGGGCCGTTGATGAAGCCGAGTTGATGGCTGATTGTCGAATTAGTTCAGTATACTTGGGGATTTCGGGTAAACACATTCAGTGCCAGAACGAAAGTGGTGTGGTTGCGATTAACAATAACGCGGAAATTACCGATGACGATATTGCCAATGTGATCCACATTGCACGTTCAGTGCCTATGTCAGCTGAACGTAAGATGTTGCACTCACTGCCTCAGGAATACAGTGTGGACATGCAAGAAGGCATTAAAAACCCACTGGGTATGAGTGGAGTGAGAATGGAAGCTAAGGCGCACATCATTACCTGCTCAAATGACATGGCAAAAAACATCGAGAAATGCGTCGAGCGTTGTGGTTTACAAGTCGACCAGCTGACCTTTACGGCACTGGCATCCTGCTACTCTGTGCTCACTGAAGATGAGAAAGAATTGGGCGTGGCAGTGGTGGATATTGGTGGTGGTACCATGGACATTGCTATCTATGTCAATGGCGCACTGCGTCATACTGCCGTGATCCCGGTCGCTGGTAACCAGGTGACTGGAGACATTGCAAAAATTTTCCGCACCCCTATTTCTCACGCGGAATCGCTGAAGGTACAATATGCCTATGCCAGTAGCCAGATGGCCAGCAACGAAGAAACGATTGAAGTACCCAGCGTAGGGGGGCGACCTGCGCGAATTATGTCTCGGCATACCTTATCTGAGGTCGTCGAGCCCAGATTTCGAGAGCTGTTTGAGCTGGTGCTTGAAGAGATCCGACGTTCTGGATTTGAAGATCAGATTGCCGCAGGGATCGTACTGACCGGCGGCAGTGCAAAAATGAAAGGTGCATTGGAAGTGGCAGAAGATATCTTCCAGATGCCCGTTCGTGTTGGTAAGCCTGTAGGGATAACAGGGTTAACCGATTATGTTGATGATCCGGCATACGCAACAGCGGTAGGTTTGTTACAATACGGCCGTACGCTGCAAGTCAAGAATGCACACAGGACAAAAGCGGATGCCGAAGATGGTTGGTGGAACCGGATCACTAAGTGGTTCCAAGGCGAGTTTTAAGCTCAAGTCGGAGAGTGAAGATGTTTGATATTATGGAACAACACGGCGAAGAAGCCGTTATTAAAGTCATCGGCGTTGGTGGCGGCGGTGGTAATGCCGTAGAACACATGGTAAAGCAGGAAATTGAAGGCGTTCGCTTCATTGTGGCGAACACGGATGCGCAGGCACTGCGTAAGTCGTCAGCCGATGTGACTGTGCAGCTGGGGACTCAGATCACACAAGGTCTGGGTGCCGGTGCGAATCCTGAAGTAGGTCGCAGCGCAGCAGAAGAAGATGTTGAGGCTATCAAAGCCAGCCTGGAAGGAGCCGATATGGTGTTTATCGCTGCCGGTATGGGTGGCGGAACAGGCACAGGCGCAGCACCCGTTGTGGCACGTGTTGCCAAAGAGCTCGGTATCCTGACTGTCGCTGTTGTAACGCGTCCTTTCGACCTGGAAGGCAAGAAGCGTATGGCTGCTGCCGATCAAGGCATAGGTGAGTTGTCAGAAATTGTAGATTCACTCATCACAATTCCTAACAACAAGTTACTTAAAGTTTTGGGTAAAGGCACTACATTATTAGATGCCTTCGCTAAAGCGAATGACGTATTGTACGGCGCGGTGCAGGGCATTGCTGAGCTAATTACACGTTCAGGTTTGATCAATGTGGACTTCGCGGACGTACGTACGGTTATGTCTGCGATGGGTACTGCAATGATGGGCACCGCTGCGGCCAGTGGTCCAGATCGGGCACAGGAAGCGGCTGAAGCTGCGATTTCCAGCCCACTGCTTGAGGATGTTGATTTAACAGGCGCGAAAGGCATCTTGGTTAACATCACCGCAGGTATGGACATCACAATCGAAGAATTTGAGATTGTGGGGAACCATGTGAAAGCATTGGCGTCTGAAAATGCAACAGTAGTTGTGGGTGCGGTTATCGACCCTGAAATGAGCGAAGAGCTGCGTGTGACTGTGGTTGCTACTGGGCTCGGTGGTGAGCGCAAGCCGCAATTTGGCATTGTTGATAATGGCCTGAAAAAGGCGGTTGGCTCTGACAGCGAAGGTGGTAAAGGGCAGAATATGTTTGTGCCAAGCTTTACACAAACAGCGAGTGAAGGTAATGAACCTGAGCAAGGTAGCGCCGCGCCATCTGAGCCTAAATCGCCAAGCACACCAGCATCTTCGAATAACGCTGGTGGCAAGGAAAAAGGGGATTACTTTGATATCCCTGCGTTTTTACGCAAACAATCTGACTAAGGTCAGGTTAAAAAACAAACGATTGGCAGCTGGTTCTATCTGTGATAGAATTTGCGGTCTATTTATTCATTAACCAGTCAGAAGCGGACGAACCTATGATAAAACAACGAACGATTGCTGAAGTCGTTAAAGCCACAGGTGTAGGATTACACAAAGGTGAAAAGGTCACGATCACTCTCCGACCTGCGAGCGTAAATACGGGGATCGTATTTCGTCGCGTAGATCTCGACCCGGTTGTCGATTTTGAAACAACCCCTGAAGCTGTGGGCGACACGCAATTGTGTACTTGTTTAACCAACAAAGATGGTGTTCGTTTGTCAACAACGGAGCATCTTATTGCTGCTGTTGCTGCATTGGGAATTGATAACCTGATCGTTGAGCTGGATAGTGCAGAAGTACCAATTATGGACGGTAGTGCATTACCTTTCATTTACTTGCTGCAAAAAGGTGGGATTGCAGAGCAGAATCAGGCGAAGCGCTTTATTCGTATCAAAGAAAAAGTGCGCGTGGAAGACGGCGATAAGTGGGCAGAAATTGAACCTTACGATGGCTTCCATATTGATTTTGAAATTGCGTTTAATCACCCGGCTATTAATGCCAGCCGCCAACGTATTGGCCTGGACATCACAGCGCAAAGCTTTACTGAAGAGATCAGTCGAGCGCGTACTTTTGGTTTTATGAAAGACATCGAGTACATGCATGCCAACAACCTTGCGTTAGGCGGCAGCATGGATAATGCGGTAGTTTTGGATGAATTCAAAGTGCTGAATCCGAACGGGTTACGCTATAAAGATGAGTTTGTTAAGCATAAAATCCTGGACTGTGTTGGCGATATGTTTATGGCAGGGCACAACATCTTAGGTAAGATTACGTGTTTTAAATCAGGACACGGTCTGAACAACAAGTTATTGCGTCAGGTTATGGCGACAGAATCTGCCTGGGAATGGGCAACATTCGACGAGCCAGTGACTATGCCGGCACCAGGCATGGAAGTGGATTCGACTCTAGCCACTGCCTGAATCGCAAATTAAGTTAAGAAAATGACGCTCTGTAGCGTCATTTTTTTTGTCCGCCATGTTTAGCAAGGCGCAGTAATTTTTCCTTTAATCCGGCTGGAGCAAGCTCGGCAAGCGCCATTAAATCGTCTGCTGTTTGTGCACTCATGTGCCGGCCAGTATACGTTTCCTGTGGTGCTTTTACCTGGTTCACAGGCTGAGTCAGGCGCTGTTGTGCTTCGGGATTTGTGCCTATTTTCACTTGGCAACAATCATGCAAACCTGCTGCTCGAAAACTGCTCAGGATCTCCATTTTCAGGTAATTTAATCGGGTTGCTAAGGTCGCTGATGCGGCTTCAACGTATAGGGTCCCATCTTGATAGTTGGCAACACGGCATTTTTTACTTAGCACGGGGCCCAGCGCATTGTGCAGGGGCTGTTGTAATTCAGCGATGCCTTGTGCTTTTTGCACATAACCATGCAGCTTATCCGACCAGCTGCCGGCTAACTCGTCCAGGGGTTTCGGATCAAATCGGTTTTTACTCATAGTAATAACTCACTAGCGTGTACCTTACAGGCAATCGGCCACTTCCCTTTAAGTATAACGCGTGCGCGTCATTACAGATAGCACAATGCGTTTGTGGTGACGGTTGAAATACGCAGGCATAGCCCACATAGATAGGGTTAGTACCTCGAAAACTGTGTCTCTTTTCTTTTTCTGGAAGCCGATAATGCGGCATTGCCGGTGTGTCATGAGATGGTTTGGGTGTGTTTCGCCTGACTTGTATGGTTAAATAGGAACAGATTACTTTTTGATGGTTTGCAGACGCGCATAGTCTGGTATGATAGGGCACAAATTTAACTCGGCACACAGCAAGGTCCGACTTTGTCGCCAACAGGACGAGCGAGCGTGATAACCGCGTTACCCAAGTAGGTGCTCGCAAATAGATGAGTGAAATGGTTTAAACATGATAACGAAAATTTTTACCAAGATTTTTGGTAGCCGCAACGACCGAATGATTAAAAATCTGAGAAAAACGGTCGCCCTGATAAACGCCCTAGAAGAACAATACAAGGCGCTGTCAGACGAACAACTGCAAGCTAAAACCGCGGAATTCAGACAAAGATTTGAGCAAGGTGCTAACCTGGACGACATGCTTCCTGAAGCCTTTGCGACGGTGCGAGAAGCCTCTAAACGGGTATTTGGCATGCGTCACTTTGACGTGCAAATGATCGGTGGTATCGTGCTGCACCAGGGTCGAATTTCTGAAATGCGTACAGGTGAAGGTAAAACACTCACCGCGACACTGCCTGCCTATTTAAATGGTTTGACGGGCAAAGGCGTACATGTCATTACTGTGAACGACTATCTGGCCAAACGTGATGCTGAGAATAACCGTCCATTATTTGAGTTTCTGGGCCTGACAGTTGGCTGTAATGTGCCGGGTATGATGCCTGCTCAGAAAAAAGAAGCATACGCGGCGGATATTACCTACGGTACCAACAATGAATTCGGTTTTGATTATCTGCGCGACAATATGGCGTTTAGCATTGAAGAGCGCGTTCAGCGCCCATTGCACTACGCCGTTGTGGATGAAGTTGACTCCATCCTGATCGATGAAGCGCGTACACCCTTGATCATTTCTGGTCCGGCAGAAGACAGCTCTGAGCTATACACTAAGATCAATACAATCGTGCCTGAACTGACCTTACAGGAAAAGGAAGATGAAGAAGGTGTCGAAGGTGATGGTGATTTCACATTAGACGAAAAGAGCAAGCAGGTACATTTAACCGAGCGTGGTCAGGTTAAAGTTGAAGAGTTATTGGTTAAAAATGGCCTGATTGAAGAAGGCGACTCGCTGTATTCAGCAGGTAACATTACGTTGCTTAGCCATGTCTATGCGGCGTTGCGTGCGCACAAACTGTATCAAAAAGATGTCGACTATGTTGTAAAAGATAATGAAGTCATCATTGTTGATGAACACACAGGTCGTACGATGGAAGGACGTCGCTGGTCTGAAGGCTTGCACCAGGCGGTGGAAGCAAAAGAGAATGTGCGTATCCAGAATGAAAACCAAACGTTGGCTTCCATTACCTTCCAGAACTATTTCCGTTTATATGACAAACTGGCGGGGATGACGGGTACCGCAGATACAGAAGCGTTTGAATTCCAGTCCATCTATGGCTTGGATACGGTTGTTATCCCAACCAACAAGCCAATGATCCGTGATGATCGTGCTGATCTGGTTTATCTAACTCAGGATGAAAAGTTCGAAGCAATTCTGACCGATATTCGCGATTGTCAGAAGCGTGGTCAACCTGTCCTGGTTGGTACCATTTCCATCGAAAGCTCTGAATACCTGTCGCACTTCCTGCGTAAGGAAAAAATTGAGCACAATGTCCTGAATGCGAAATTCCACGCACAGGAAGCTGATATTATTGCAGATGCGGGTTTACCGGGTACCGTGACGATTGCAACCAACATGGCTGGCCGGGGTACGGACATCATGCTGGGTGGTAACTGGCAGAATGACGTGTCCAAGCTGGAAAACCCAAGCGATGCGCAGATTGACGACATAAAGGCACAGTGGCAGAAGCGACATGACGCTGTTCTGGAAGCGGGGGGTCTGCACATTATCGGTACTGAGCGTCATGAATCTCGCCGTATCGATAACCAGCTACGTGGTCGTTCTGGTCGTCAGGGTGATGCGGGCTCAAGCCGTTTCTACCTGTCAATGGACGATGCATTGATGCGTATTTTTGCCGGTGAGCGTATGACCAACATGATGCGCAAACTGGGCATGCAACGTGGTGAAGCGATTGAGCATCCATGGGTTAACCGTGCGATTGAAAATGCGCAGCGCAAAGTCGAAGCACGTAACTTTGATATTCGTAAACAGCTGCTTGAGTACGATGATGTTGCCAATGACCAGCGTCGAGTGGTGTATGAGCAACGCAATGAGCTGCTGGAAGAAGGTGATATTTCTGAAACGATTTCAGCTATCCGGGGTGATGTCATCAATAGCGCGATTGATCAGTACATTCCGCCGCAGAGCCTGGCTGAAATGTGGGATATTCCGGGCCTTGAAGAACGCCTGAAGAATGACTTTATGGTTGAGCTACCGATTGCGCAATGGCTTGAGGAAGACAACAAGCTGTACGAAGAGCGTTTACGCGAGCGTATCGGCGAAGAAATTGATGCCTCATATAAGCAAAAAGAAGAGATGGTTGGTGCACAGGTACTGCGTCAGTTTGAAAAGGCTGTGATGCTACAAAGCCTGGATCAGCACTGGAAAGACCATCTTGCGGCAATGGACCACTTACGTCAGGGCATCCACTTACGTGGTTATGCACAGAAAAACCCGAAACAGGAATACAAGCGCGAGTCGTTTGAATTGTTCTCTGAAATGCTCGAAAACCTTAAGGTTGACGTGGTCGGAGTATTAAGCAAAGTGCAGGTGCGTGCTGAAGAGGATGTTGAGAAAGTTGAAGAGCAGCATCGTCGTAGCGAGCAGGCTCCACGTCAGTATCAGCATGAAGAGTCTGAGCCTGTGGGCGGTGAAGCACCACAAGGTGCTGCGGTCGCTGCACGCACTGAGCCTAAAGTTGGACGTAACGAACCGTGCCCATGTAAATCGGGTAAAAAGTACAAACAGTGTTGCGGTAAGCTGAAATAAGCTTGCAGAAACCCTATGAAAAAGCGACCTAGAGTCGCTTTTTTTATCTCAGAAAAACAGAATATTTGAGTTAGATATGACAAAGAAAATTGTGAATGTAGCGGTCGGTGTCATCATTCGAGATGCACAGTTTTTTGTATGTAAACGCGCGAAAGAACAACACCAGGGTGGGCTATGGGAGTTCCCGGGTGGAAAGATTGAAGCGCAGGAGACGGTGACTCAAGCTTTAGCCAGAGAGTTAAAAGAAGAAATTGGTATTGATGTGCATAGTTCTGAACATTTACTCGTGATTGAGCATGACTATGGCGATAAACAGGTTAAACTGGAAGTGCATAAGGTCGAAGATTTTTCGGGACACGCAGTGGGTCTGGAAGGGCAACCCAGTCAGTGGGTAAACTGGAATGAGCTCAATCAATTGGCTTTTCCAGCAGCCAATGTGGCGATCCTTGAAGCGCTGGCACAACAGTATGGCGTGGATCAGTAACAACGGCCGTTGAGCAAATTTGATGTTAAGGGTATAAAGATGAAGAATATAACAGTCACTGCTGCCGCGGTTGCACTTGCACTAGGTCTGACAGCTTGTAGCGAGCCTGTGAAAACCGAATCGCAATCAGAAGTTACTCAAGCTGAGAGTAAGCTAAACTCAGGGATCGCGTTGAATAATATTGACAGTGCCGTTCGAGCACAGGATGATTTTTATTATCACGTAAATGGCAAGTGGTTAGCGCGCACAGAGATACCGGCAGACAAATCGAATTATGGTTCATTCACCGAACTGTATGATGCATCACAAAAAGCACTGCGAAAAACACTGGAGCAGGCTGCGAGTAACGATCAGGCCAAGCCCGGTTCGGATGAAGCTAAACTGGGTGATTTCTATCGAAGTTATACGGATGAATTGGCTCGGGAAGAGTTGGGGACAACACCGTTGGAGTCTTACCTGGCACCGTTTCAGGCATTACAAAATAAATCTGAGTTGCCAGCATTATTTGCCCGGGCTTTATCTCAGGGTGGTACCACACCACTTAGCTGGTATGCAAACAACGATGCTAAAAACTCGACCGTGAATACACTATACCTGTGGCAATCAGGCCTGGGTTTACCTGATCGTGATTTTTATCTTCAGGATACGGAAAAATTCACACGCATTCGCGCCGAATATAGCCAGTATATCGAACGCTTGTTGCAGGTTATGGGTTATGATCAGCCCCGTGCGCAGCAAGCGGCTAAGCACATCATGGCACTTGAAACCGCTTTAGCTGAAATTCAGTGGTCACGGGTTGAAAGCCGGGATGCGGATAAAACCTATAATAAGTTTCAGGTTGATACGTTGAATGCACAACTGCCAAATTTTGACCTCTCAGCTTACCTGAAAGGGTTTGGTTTAGAGACCAAAGAGCTGGTCGTGACTCAGCCAAGTTATCTGCAAGGCTTATCTGATTTGATTGGCACCACTGAAATAACCGCCTGGCGTGATTATCTGACTTTCCACTTTGCCAGCGACTATGCACAGCTGCTACATAAAACGGCGGTTGACCTGAAGTTTAACTTCTATGGTAAAACGCTGCGCGGGCTGGAAGAGCAGGCACCTGTGTGGAAGAAAGCGGTGAATGCCAGCAATGACGTATTGGGCGAGCTGCTGGGTAAAATTTATGTCAAAGAGTACTTTCCGCCAGAAGCCAAAGCCCGCATGGGAGAGCTGGTCGATAATTTGATCAAAGGATTTGACCAGTCAATTGATGAGCTGGAGTGGATGAGTGCTGAAACAAAGCAGGCCGCGAAGGTCAAGTTAAGCAAGTTTACACCTAAAATTGGCTATCCGGACAAATGGCGTGACTACTCTGGCCTGGAGATCAACGCCGACGATCTGGTGGGGAACTATGTCCGTTATAATGAGTGGGCCTATCAGGACATGGTGGGCAAGGTCGACAAACCGGTTGATCGCAGTGAGTGGTTCATGACACCGCAAACGGTGAATGCCTACTATAATCCTGTGAATAATGAAATTGTGTTCCCTGCGGCCATTTTGCAACCCCCATTTTTTAACTTGGACGCGGACGATGCTGTTAACTATGGCGCGATTGGTGCCGTCATTGGCCATGAGCTCGGTCATGGGTTTGACGATCAGGGGGCCAAATATGACGGTGATGGCAACTTACGCAATTGGTGGAGTGAACAAGATCTGGCGCAATTCCAGGCGCGCAGTCAGAAGCTGGTTGAGCAATATAATCAGTATCAGCCTTTTGAAGACGCAAATGTGAACGGCGAACTGACGCAGGGTGAAAACATTGGGGATTTAGGCGGCCTGAGTGTGGCGTTAAAAGCTTACCAATTATCCCTTGAAGGCAAGCCCGCCCCTGTGATTGATGGTTACACCGGAGAGCAGCGCTTTTTTATGGGATGGGCACAGATCTGGCGTCGACAATATCGTGATGAAGAATTGCGTAACCGTTTGATGACAGATTCGCATTCACCCAGCCACTATCGTGTCATTGGGGTGTTGCCTAACATGCCTGCATTTTATGATGCGTTTGATGTTAAAGAAGGCGACAAAATGTATCTCAAACCGCAAGAGCGGGTCAAAATCTGGTAAGTGTTTACTGCTATTTTAGCCGCCAGAATATGGCGGCTTTTTTGTATTAACCGATTGATAAAATTGAATATAGAGATCTTGTAAGGAAAAATTGATAGCGCTGTCATTTTTTCTTCTATATGATGGTATTTACAACAATTTGAAGTTTGCGCTCAGCGCAGGTTAAGGAGCCGGAATGAAAATACAGAAAAAACTGCTCACCCGGGCCATCGCGGCCACGCTTTTAGTCCCGATGATGGCTAAAGCCGCCTGGGATAGCTCGCAACTGCAAGCCTTTACTGATAACACCACCTTTATGTTTGCGGTAGAAAATAATCACCATAATGGCAGCAGTAGTTTTCTGGCTTCTATTACCTTACAAAATAACTCCAAAATTGCCTTACCGGCCGGTGAAAGTGACTGGCAGATCTATTTCCACTCAATCAGAAAAGTTGCCACGGAACAGGCCGCTGGCCTAAAGTTTGAACATGTGAATGGTGATTTGCATCGTTTAGTACCGACCAAAGCATTCGCCGGGTTAAAGCCGGGTGAAACCTTGGAAATCCCCTATGAAGCTGCTGCCTGGATAGCTGCATATACCGACTTTATGCCCCGGGCTTTTATGGTTAGTGGTAACGCAAAGCCGGCTGTATTCACCAACACAGACAGTGAGAATATGCTGGATTTTGTTGCCCCAATTGTGCGTGATAACCAGCTGGATCGTCATGCCGAGCCAGAGGATTTATCTCCGCGCGCTACAGCATCATGGCGTTATGAGCAAAATCAGCAGACTGGTAAGCTTTCACGCGAAGATGCCTTGAAACGCATTATTCCCAAACCAATGGATGTCGATTTTAACCGGGGTTATGCTGAGCTCAGCAACCAATGGCAGATCCGTTATGCGGGCAGGCTAAAGAGCGAAGTTTCGGTATTTCAGGAAGATTTGGCCGACTATGGGCTCCAGCTGGACGCCCAGCCAGACCACATCAGTGCCGGTAAAACCAAGACCATTTATTTGCAAGTCGCAGAATTAGCCGAACTGGGCAGTGAAGGCTACCAGCTCGAAGTTGACGACGACAAAATCGTGATCACAGGCCATGACAATGCTGGTGTGTTTTATGGTATTCAGAGTTTGCTTGCTTTATTCCCGGCTGAGCAACAAGGCCAGGTCAACGTGCCTAACGTTGACATCAAGGATGCGCCGCGTTTTGGCTGGCGTGGTATGCACTATGATAACGGTCGCAATTATCATGGTAAGGAGGCTCTGTTCAAGCTGGTTGAGCAAATGGGGCGCTACAAACTGAACAAGTTCCACTGGCACTTTTCTGAAGATGAAGGGTGGCGGCTGGAGATCCCGGGTTTACCAGAGCTGACCGATATTGGTGCTTATCGCTGCTTTGACTTAGAGGAGCGTGAGTGTTTACTTACACAGCTTGGTACAGGCCCGCACAAATCAGGTTCGGGTAACGGGTATCTGACCCGAGATGAATTTGTGGAACTACTGAAATTTGCCAAAGCACGTCACGTCCAAATCATCCCTGAGATTGAAGGTCCAGGCCATGCAAGAGCATCAATCAAGGCAATGGAAGCGCGTTATCATACACTCATGGAAGCAGGCAAACCTGAGCAGGCACGTGCTTATTTACTGAGCGATCCTCAGGACACCTCAAAGTACATCACAGTGCAGAATTATACTGATAACTCTATGAATGTGTGTCAGGACTCGACTTACGCATTCATTGAAAAAGTTACTTATGAATTGCAAGGCATGTATCGAGAAGCTGGTACGCGTCTGACGAATCTGCACTTCGGCGGAGATGAAGTCGGGGCTGGTTCCTGGGTAGACTCTCCTGTCTGTCAGGCTATGTTTGCCGATCCCAATAATGGGGTTGCAGGCCCAGCTGATTTGAAACCTTACTTTACTCAACGTGTTGCAACGCTGTTTGCAAAACGCGGAATTGCCCCGGGGGCATGGGAAGACGGTCTGATGTATGACCGGGTCAACCCATTTAACCGTGATGCATTTCCAAATGAAGTCTTTACAGCAAATGTTTGGGATAATATCTGGGAATGGGGGGTTGCTGACAGGGCACATCGTCTGGCAAATGATGGCTACCAGGTTGTGTTATCACATGGCACGCACCTGTACTTTGATCACCCTTATGAGCCGCACCCTGCTGAACGCGGATATTATTGGGCCGCGCGCTATACTGATAGCAAGAAAACGTTTAGCTACATGCCGAATGATGTTTATGCCAATGCCGACTTTACGCGCAGTGGTGCACCGATTGAAAATTTAGAGGCGCTGGTTGGTCGCGCGATGCCTGCGCTAGAAAAGCCAGAAAACATCCTCGGTATTCAGGGTCAGGTCTGGAGTGAAACTATCCGTACTGAAGCACAGGTACAGGCAATGGTGTTCCCGCGATTACTGGCGATGGCAGAACGAGCCTGGCATAAAGCAGGTTGGGAAGGAAAGCGTATCGATAAGAAACGCTTTGCTCAGGACTGGCGCGGATTTTCAGCTGCACTGGCGTTAAAAGAACTGTCTAAGCTAGACAAAGCCGGCGTTAACGTGAATTTACCTGTACCTGGGGCAAAAGTGATTGACGGCCAGCTGCATGCCAACAGTGCTTTTGAGTACCTAACGATTGAAGTCAGCCTCGATAGTGGTGTGAGTTGGCAAACTTACACTGCTCCGATGAGTGTAAGTAACACTGATGGCGTATTATTACGTACCCGTTTAGGCGATAAAAAGTTCAGTCGTACCACCCAGTTAGATTAATCGTCTGGTCACTTTGTTGTGGGGAAGGTGTTATTGCCTCCCCATAACGAGAACAGTTGATTACAAAACTAACTAGAAAAAGGCTAAATTTTAACGTAAAGTTAAATGTCAGCGCTGTCATTTTGACTCTGAGTTGCCAAAAGCCGTCATCATGCTGCGACTGTCTGGGCCGATAGCACAGAAAATAATAATCCGGATTACTTTTAATTCGTTTTAATCCGACCTGTATTAATCTTAATTAGCAACAAGAAGAGTTTTATGGAAGCGACAGTGGAAAAAGATGACCTCGAAAAGCAGAGTGTCTGGTTACCTATGACACTTGCTGGCTCAATGTTTTTTATATTGGGCTGTATCACCTGGTTAAATGGTGCTATCACACCATTCCTTCAGCAAATGCTGGAACTGAGTCCGCTACAGGCCTCTTTCATTATTTCCTCATTTTATATCGCCGTAACCGTTGCGGGGATCCCCTCAGCGATGCTGATAAAGCGAGTTGGGTATAAAAATGGCATGGCTATTGGTTGTGCAGTCATGGCGTTGTCTGCGCTGATGTATATTCCGGCAGCGAAGATGCAAATGATTGAGATCTTCTTGTTCGCGCAACTAATGATCGGGGTTGGTCAGACGGTGCTTCAAACCGCGGTAAACCCTTATGTAGTAAAAATGGGCTCAGAACGCTCTGCTGCAGTGCGTGTGTGTATTATGGGATTGCTGAATAAGTCGGCCGGTGTAATTGTTCCGATCGTATTCGCTGCCGTGGTTGTAAGCGGTGTTGTGAATGAGGGTGAATCACTGAGTCAGGCTCAGAAAGATATGATGGCGAATAGCCTGATAGCACCTTACCTAGGTATCGCAGGGCTGATTTTCTTATTTGCTGCATTTGCTAAGTTTTCTCCATTACCAGACTTAGTGTTTGAAGAAGAAGGTCAAACCAGTAAAGGGGAAGTGAAAGAAGCCCTGAGCCACCCCCATCTCGCTTTGGGTGTGATCGGTATTGCACTGTATGTTGCGGTAGAAGTGATCGCTGCAGACACCATTGGTTCGTACGCTTTGCAGTTAGGGATTGCTGATTACTCTGTCATGACTTCCTATACTATGGGTTGTATGCTGATCGGTTACGCGATTGGTATCGCGCTGATCCCACGCTTTATGTCACAACAAAATGCACTCGTCATGTCTGCAATCGCTGGTATTGTTACCGTTTTTGCTGTAGTTTTAGGGGACAATGAATCGACTGCTCTGGCAAATTTACTGCTTGTTCCATTTGGTGGCCCTCAGCTGCCGGATCCGCTTCTATGTATTGCTCTGTTAGGCTTTGCAAATGCGATGGTGTGGCCTGCAATTTGGCCTTTGGCGCTTGATGGCTTAGGGCGTTTGACAGGTACAGCATCAGGCCTGTTGATCATGGGTATTGCAGGGGGCGCGTTAGGACCGCTGTTAATCGGAGTCGGTAATGTTGCAGGCCTTGGCGCTCAAGGTGCGTATAGTTTAATGCTACCCAGCTATCTGTTTATTCTATTCTATGCCCTAAAAGGTCATAAAATGAGAAGCTGGAAATAGCGAAAAGAATTTCTATCTGTAAAGTAGAAATAATCCCGTGTGTAATGCCACCGTAAGGTGGCATTTTTTATGCCTAAAAATTGACATAATCATTGATATGTAACGAAAATGTGTCTATATCTAGCATGAAGGATATAGTTATGTAAACCTGATACAAATGGACAATTGGATCTTGTGTAAGCAAAATTAATGCGAACAGAACGTTTTTGATAAATAAAAAAGGGGATGGTAACAAGGGGAAAGTGGGGCGACTGACGAGGCTTGAACTCGCGACAACCGGAATCACAATCCGGGGCTCTACCAACTGAGCTACAGCCGCCACAAATAGATAACACCTTTGCTGGTGTGGCGCGCATAATACATAAAAACACGGGCTTTGCAAAGGGTTAAATTGAAAAAAATCTCAAAGAAGTTTGTTGAGTATCCTAATCTGTAAAGCGAATATTCATACTGGCGGAGTACACTCACCCCGCTATCTCACTCAAGTGCACACAGGAGTCACTATGGAATCAATCGTTCATTGGGTCGATGATAACTCTTCTCTTATCATTCACTATCTTTTACAGGGGCTATTAGCGCTTGTTATCTTCTTTGTAGGTATGAAACTGGCAAAGCTTGCTGCAAACCTCACAGAAAAGGCGTTTAACAAGCGTAAGGTAGACAAAGCCGTTGGCGCGTTTGTCGGCAATATCGCATACAGCATTGTGTTTGCAGCAACCTTACTTATGGCGCTTTCACAGGTTGGCATAGAGACAACCTCTTTTGTGGCCATTCTCGGTGCTGCTGGTTTGGCAATCGGCTTAGCATTGCAAGGCTCGTTGTCGAATTTCGCTTCTGGTGTTTTGATTATTATTCTCAGGCCATTTAAGTCTGGAGATTATATCGAAGCGGGTGGTAAAGGGGGCAGTGTACAGCGTATTGAGATCTTCTCTACTGAACTGAGAACACCGGATAACAAGGTTATCATCATGCCAAACTCAGCGATTATGTCGGGTGCAATCGTCAACTACTCTCGTGAGAAAACACGACGAATAGACTTGGTTATCGGGGTAAGCTATGAGGCTGATCTCAGAGAGGCAAAAAATGTGTTAAAATCCGTGCTGGACAAAGATCAGCGGATCCTGAAAGAGCCCGCTTATACGGTCGCTGTACTAGAAATGGCGGATTCAAGTGTCAATTTTGTTGTGCGCCCTTGGGTGGCGACTTCTGATTATTGGCCCACTTACTTTGACCTTGTAGAGAATATAAAATTAGCATTGGATGATGCTAATATCGAAATTCCATTCCCACAAATGGATATTCACCTTCACAAAGACTAATTAATGACAGGTTTATAGGCAATGAAATTAAAATTATTATCTCTGTGCGTATTGGCAGCGATTAGCACGAATGTTGCTGCAGAAGAAGCCCCTGCAACGAAGCCAAAACAGGAAAAAGCCTGGGATATCACCAGTGAAGTGGGGGCCATTATTACCAGTGGTAACACCGAGACCACAACACTCAAAGGTGCGCTTAAAGCCAAGCATAACCTTGAAAACTGGCGTAATGAATACAAACTGGACGGTATCTATAAGGAAGATGAAATCGAAAATGATGATGGTGAACGCATCAGCGAACGCACCAATGAGAAGTACTCTGTGTCTATGCAGGGTAACTATAAGCTGACCGAAGACCATAGCCACTTGTTTATCTATGGCTCGTACGATTCTGATTACTTTGGTGCTTATCGCAGTGAAACCGTTGTATCGGTGGGTTACGGTTTACGCCTATTGAGCCTGGACACTATGTACCTGGATGCTGAAATTGGTCCAGGTATGAAACGTTTTGAATATCAGGACGATAGTACCGAGGTGGATGAGAATGGTAACCCGCTTGCTGGCACCACAGATAATGAAGTGATTGGTGTTGCCAAGGTAGACTTTGAGTGGCAGGTATCCGATAACGCCCGTTTCACGCAAGTGGTTGGGGTGGAGTACGGTGATACCAACACTAAAACAACGTCTGAATCAGCATTGATGACTAAAATTAACGGATCTTTGCAGATGAAGGTGGCGTACAATATTACTCATAACTCAACAGTCGACGAAGGCAAAGAAAATACCGATACGGAAACATCTTTGACCTTGGTTTACAGCTTTTAACAAAGCTTGTACTTAAATTCACAAAGAAAATACTAAAAGGGGCGAAAGTCCCTTTTTCTATTGGCGACTATTCGTGTAAAATATCGAATCTTTTTTATCTTTGTACAACTAGTAGCAGGTTTGGAATGTTCTTAAAGCGCTTTTTTGCACTAATGACACTCGTTTTTAGTTCCATTATTTTGGCATTTAACCCAACACCAGAACAAATAGCACAATTTAAGAAACTGCCAGAAGAACAGCAACAGGCGCTAGCTAAGCAATATGGTGTAGATATTTCCACACTTGGTTCTGCCACTACTTCGGGGGCAGTAAACCCGCAAACTAAAAAAGAAAACATAAATAGCATACTACCGAGAGACATCGAGCGAGAAGAGGAAGAGGTGGTTGAAGACCCCTTGAAACCTAAGGTGGAGGAACTAGAGCCGTTTGGTTATGACTTATTCTCTGGTGAGCCAACTACTTTTGCTCCAACAGAGGCAGTTTCGGCTCCTCAAGGTTATATCATTGGTGTTGGTGATGTTATTTCGGTCAACCTCTACGGTAAAGAAAGCCATTCTCATCGTGTTATTGTGGATGGTGAGGGCATGCTAAGTATTCCTGACTATTCACCCGTGAGTGTTGCTGGCCTGACCTACAGTGAATTAAAAAAATTGCTTCAAGAGAAAATAAAACGTGAGGCAATTGGTTTAAATGCTTATGTGTCGCTTGCAGAACTTCGCTCTATTCGAGTCATGGTTGTAGGCGAAGCCTATAAACCTGGTAGCTACGTGCTTTCCCCACTGTCTACGGTTACTCACGCGCTGTTTGCGAGCGGTGGTTTGAGTGATATCGCATCGTTACGTAGAGTACAGGTTAAACGTGACGGTAATGTTGCAGCTGAGCTTGATTTATATGATTTGCTTTTAAGAGGTGATAGTGCAGGCGACATCACACTGCGCGATGGAGATGTTGTTTTTGTACCATCTGTTGGCCCTCAGGTTAAAGTCGAAGGAATGGTTAGAAGAGCTGCTATTTTTGAATTAAAAAATGGTGAGTCTGCACAAGAACTTAAGCAGATGTTTGGGGGGTTTAAAGCTGAGGCTTACCTAAAGAAAGTTCAGGTTAATCGTGTTGTTGACAATGCTGTCAGCAGTGCGTTATCTGTTGATTATCGAAATGCATCTGAAACAACCTATGTGCCTCAAGGAGGCGATCATATTAAAGTGATGCCTGTCGGAGAAACGATTGTCGATTCTATTACACTGATAGGTGCCGTGACTCGACCAGGTCACTATCAGTGGAAAGACGGCATTTCGGTAGATCAGATCCTGACTAATTTAAAAACGGATTTGCTACCGCAAGCGGACTTAGAATACGCCATTATTGTTCGGGAGCGAGATCAACTCAGTAATATTGACGTACTGCAGTTTTCAATAAACGATGTGCTCACTGGCAAAAAAGTGATGCTTCAAAAGAATGATAAGCTGTTTATCTTCAGTCGCTTCTCTTCTGCGCTTGAAGAAGAAGAGGTGCTTGTAAACTTAGCACTTACAGCAGAGCAAAAGAGCTTACAAGAGAAGGTGAAGCTTTGGCATTTGTACGAACACAGCCAATTCGAGCAAAAAGTATTATTTGGTCTTAGCCTTGACGAGAAGTCAGTTGGAATTAAAGAGCGCTACTTAGAGAAAAAAGCAGCAGGCCTGGCGCCTTTTAGCCGAGAGCAATTATTAGCCCCCATAAACTTAAAACTACAACAACAGGCGAGTGTTGGCAGTCAGGTTGCAACCTTTGAGGTACTCGGTAAAGTTAAATTCCCAGGTATCTACCCTCTGGCTGAAAATGCCACAATTGAAGATGCAATTGATGCTGCAGGCGGCTTGCTTGAGTCAGCTTATGCTGAGTACTTTGAGCTTACTCGTTACGCTGAGACAGGAGAAATATCGAACCTCCGTCTGGATTGGAACGCAGAAACGGCTGAAGAACGCTTACAAAGCCGAGACACGGTAAATATTCTGACAAAGCCAAATTGGCAAGAAAGTTATCGCGTTAGTTTGCAAGGAGAAGTTAATTTTCCTGGTACGTACAGTGTTAAACGAGGTGATACGTTACATAGTTTGATCCAAAGAGCGGGCGGCCTTACAGGCTTTGCAGAGCCCAAAGCCGCGATCTTGACTCGCGAATCGCTTAAAGAACAAGAAGAGAAACAAATAGAAACGCTGTCTGAAAACTTGCGCAAAGATCTAGCCGCCAGAAGCATGCAAAAATCAGTTTCTAGTGCTTCATTGAGTTATTCAGACATGAACAAGATAATGGCCGATCTCTCAAAAGTTGAAGCAGTTGGGCGATTAGTAATTGATTTGCCTAGAATCCTATCAAAGATGGAAGATGTTGTTTTGCAAGATGGGGATACATTATATGTACCTGTATTGCAGGATTCTATCTCGATTATCGGAGAGGTGAATTACCCGTCAGCGCACTTATTCAGAAAAGGGATCAGTTTGGATGAATATATCGATCTCAGCGGTGGTATGAAGGATAGGGCTGAAGAAGATCAAATTTATATCATCAAAGCGAATGGTTCAGTTGTATTGCCAAGGAAGTCGAGCTGGTTCGCAGTTGAAGATCATCAGGGTGGGCTAGAAGCCGGAGACACCATTGTAGTGCCTATGGACTCCTCACATATGGACAACTTTACTCTCTGGAGCACGGCAACCCAAATCGCCTACCAGTTAGGTATCGCACTTGCCGCTATTACTAGTCTTTGATGCAAAGGTATTTCAATATGCAGGACAATAATATCACCGCGAAAAGTTACCTCGATGAAGAGGTCGATTTTATAGACTTGATATATTTCATACTGTCTAAGTGGCAAATCATTCTATGTGTATCTGTGGTTGCGTTTGTTGCAACCTATTTGGGGGTCTCTCAGTTACCAAACGAATACAAAAGTGAAGTTCTGGTGTCACCTGTATCATCTGCTAAGTCTTCTCCGAGTAACAGTGCAATTGGCGGTTTAGCTGCTTTGTCAGGGATTAACTTGGGTGGGGGAGATGATAAGACACAGTTGGCTCTTGCTACGTTAGAAAGTAGGAAGTTCATTGTTGACTTTATTAACGAGCATAATTTAAAGCCGGCATTTTGGGCTGCAACAGGTTGGGATCAAAGCAATAATGAACTGACTTATGATGATGAACTCTATGATAATGACAGCAAAAGCTGGAAAGAAAGTGAAGATGGGCTAAGCTTCGAGCCAAGTGATTTACAAGTCTATGCAGTCTTTTTAAAGGATTTTTTCACTATAACTCAAGATAAAGATTCGAGCTTTGTGACAATTACCTTGACGCATTATTCTCCGCTTTTCGCTAAAGAAACATTGGATAAGCTGGTTGACTATGTAAATCAATATTTCAAATACAAAGAAATAAACGATGCGGAAAAGAGCATAAGCTATTATCAAAATCGAATCGAAACCCAAGCTCTCGAGTCGTTGAATCAAGTGCTTTATAAGTTAATCGAAGAAGAAGAGAAGAAGAAAATGATGGCTACAACAAGAGAAGAGGCGATGTTTGAAGTAGTTGATCCGCCTTTTATTGCTGAGTATCCATTTTTTCCCAGAAAAGGCCTTTTTTCAGTGCTGGCTGCTGTGGCTGCGCTCTTTCTAACATCTTTAGTACTAATGCTTAGATATATACTTATAACTTTGTCTAACCAGCGTAGCTGTCAGAAATAGTTTAGTGTAGGTAGGAGTTATATATCTTGAAGAAATTACCGTTCAGATCTACGGCATTTAAAGCTCGTAACCAAGGCACTGTCTACCTATATAGCCCGGAAGATCGGATTGAGGTACTCAGCAAACTATTAGAAGGCTGCGGATTTAAAGTGGTATTTAATGATTATACCGTTACCTCATTCGAGAATAAGGTGCTATGTCATTATGAGTCTAGCCGCTTGGAAGCTAAGCAAAACCTGTTTCTTGTAGAAGCGACTGAGTATGGTGCTTGGGTAGAACCTTTGGTGAGCTATTTAGATGAAAGAAATGGTTATACTGAAGTAGATTTATTGCATAGCAGCTATTTTTTGCACCAAAAATCATTCACTATTCTGTCGTCTAAACGGACGCAAGTTGTAAAGCGCACTTTAGACATACTGTTTTCGTTTTTCTTGCTTGTATTGACTATCCCTATTGCGATGATTACGGCAATATTGATTAAGTTGGAGAGCCGTGGTCCGGTACTTTATAAACAACAAAGGACTGGACAGTATAACCAAGAGTTTCACGTAATAAAGTTCAGGTCTATGCGTCAGGATGCTGAAAGTAATGGCGCACAATGGGCATCAAAGTATGACTCGAGAGTTACTCGCGTGGGTAAATTCATTCGTAGGACCAGAATTGACGAGCTTCCTCAGCTTATAAACGTGTTGAAAGGAGAGATGTCTTTGGTCGGCCCTCGTCCAGAACGAGAAGTATTCATTAAAGAATTGGAAAAGAGGATCCCCTACTACCGTTTTCGCCATGCGGTAAAGCCAGGTGTAACTGGGTTAGCGCAGACGTCTTATCGTTATGGTGAGTCGGTGGAAGACGCTGTGTGGAAGCATAAATATGATATCCATTATATCAAACATCATCGAACTCTGACCGATCTGAAAATTTTATTAAAAACGGTGAAAGTTGTCATTTTTGGTATGGGCCAGTAATGACTCCTTTAGTATCTATTATAATGCCGAGCTATAATGCTGAAAAATTCATAGATGAGGCGATAAATTCAGTTTTAAATCAGTCTTATGAGTATTGGGAATTATTGATTACCGATGATAACTCACAAGACGGTACGCAGAGTATTCTTGAAAATTATGCTTCTCAAGATCCGCGTATCAAAGTGCAAATCCAAACAGAGAATCAGGGCGCGGGAGTCGCGAGAAATAATGCCATCTCTCGAGCTAAAGGTGATTTTATTGCGTTTCTAGATTCGGATGATATGTGGCACCCCGATAAGTTAAAAATTCAGCTGAACTATATGCTTGAGCATAAGGTTGATTTTACTTATACGGCCTATCAAAAGGTAACGCATGGCAAACTGGCTGGCACGGTTGTGCCTGTTGAATCTGTAACACGCTCTGAGCTGTTAAAAAGTAATGTAATTGGTTGCTTAACGGCGGTGTACAATGCAAAACGTTTAGGCAAGTTCTATATGCCTAAGATACGCAAACGCCAGGACATGGCATTATGGTTGAAGATATTAGAAAAAACGCCTAAAGCGCATTGTATAACTCAAGTACTGGCATTTTATCGTACCGATGTTGGCATGAGTCAGAATAAGGTGGAAATATTGAAATGGCAATGGCGTTTGTATCGTGACGAGGTTAACTTGGGCTTATTAAAATCCTGCTACTATTTCCTCCATTATGCCATCAAAGGCTTTGCAAAAAGTCGCAAATAGGTTGTCTTCTACAATGCAGCTAATCTCTGTCATTATTCCATTTTATTCAAAGAATAGCGGGCTACTAATCAAATCCGTTAGAAGTGCGCTGAATCAATCTTACACACATCTTGAAGTCATTGTTGTTGATGATTGCTCACCATGTAAAGCGGAAGATGAGCTTTCCTCATTGCATGATCCAAGGCTTAGGGTAATCCGACATGCAACGAACTCTAATGGCGCCACCGCGAGAAATACCGGCGTGGAAGCAGCGTCTGGAAGTGTCATTGCATTTTTAGACTACGATGACGAGTGGTATCCTGAAAAATTAAATAAGCAGTTGAGCTTGCTAAACGAGAAAGGCTTAAACCACGTTATCTATAGCCGGTGTAAAATTATTGAGCCATCGGGCAGAACATTCACTAGACCACGACGTGCCATCTCCCAACATGAAAGGGTTGGTGATTATCTATTTGTTGCATGTGAGATAATTCAAACGAGTGGCATAATGTTATCTGCTAGTTTAGCTCAGCGTGTTCAGTTTGATGATCTAAAGCGTCATCAGGATTATCAATACTGTTTGGCTTTGGAACAGGTTGGAGCAACTTTTACATTACTTGATGAAGTTGTATATGATTTTGTTCAGATCCCCAAGCTAAACGACTATTTGTTCTCTGCTATGTGGTTAGAGAATTACTCATCATACTTGTCAGATGAAGCAACCAAAGGTTTTAAGAAAATAGTTATATTACGAACAATAATAGCGCACAAAAAGTATGTTGAAGCATTGCTCTATTCTGTGAAAAACAATATAACTACAAGCTTTTTTTCCATTTTTTTAAAGAAAGTGGTTAAAGGTGCGTTACCTAGTGTTATTTTGGAAAAGCTTTAAAAATGCGCGTCAGTAGATTTGTCAAAGTGGAAAGTATAATCAGCCTTTTCGTCGGGTTGATTGGTGTTTCATGTGTATTTGCCTTGATGAACTATGATAGAGCACTAAATGTAGACTACAAAAATTACGAAAGTAATTATAATAATGATTGGCATCAATTTGAGCTAGGTTTTGAGTTTTTGGCTGACTTCTTTCAGTTCTTTTCTTTGAGCTTTGAAACCTTCTTTATGTCAGTCCTTTTTTTAATAGCAATATTGCTGTTTTTTCTTTATAGAAAACCCGCGATTATGCTCTTTGCATTGCCTAATTTGATATTATCTTCTCAGGGTTTTATTGGTACGCAGCTTCGATACTCATTAGCTTGTATTATCTTTGTGATTGTTTTTAGGAAATTTCACAATAGTAGGCTCATATATATTTTAGCACCTATCACTAGCGTTTTTCATTTTGGAGTGATACTTGGTGCTATGTTTGCAATCTATCAAAAACTTTTTTTTGGCGTCTCGAATGGATTGAAGTCTAAAAAGAATGTGTTTTTTAGTTTGGCTTTTGTACTAGGTTTAATATTGCTAAAGTTGGTTATAGAGTATCTTTTAGTGAGCTTTGGCTATTCTTATTATGTGGGTACAAAGTACAATGTCGGACGCTCTCTGGCGGGTACTCTGTACTTGATAATCGCACTTTTTTTTATTGTTCTTTTACTAGTAAGTAAGGTAAAGATAGTATATCCAGAACTTGTCTTCCTTTCCTTTTTTGTTGTGATTTTTAGTATTGTGATTAGCGATTTCACTGTGATATCTGGACGATACTATAAACTTTATTTGTTGTTAGAGCCTTTCTTGTTGTATGCGTTTTACAAACAAGTAGGGCGTTATTATAAAGGTGTGCCATTTTGGCTACTTTTCTTAGTATTGTCTCTCTCTAAGTTAAGTACATTAAACTTAACCTTTAGTCTAAATTTCTAGCCGTGCTAAGGGTTATACACCTTTATTTCCATATTGAGTAAGTGGGTTTTTTATGAAAATTGTAGCTTTTGTAGGTGAAACTTTTGAGTATTATGATGGCTATTGTTATACAAAGCCAACATCGGCGGCATTTTTGCAAGATCTTGTTGGTAAAGACAATGTTTATGTCTGTTCACCAATGAAGGAAGTTTCTGAGCAACCGACTACATTTAGTACCAAGGTGGCGCATTCTCACTTCTACCCTTCGCCAGCATATAAATCCACAAAAGACTTCACACTGAAATCAATTACTAAAGCTGGGTACTTAAAAGCGTTCCAGCAAAGTGCAGATAAAGTGATTGCGGAGCACCCTGGTGCGTATTTTTGGATCCGAACTCCTTCGATGGGGAGTATTGTCTTTGGTCTGCAAGCGCTTAAAGCCGGTGAAAAAGTTATCCATCATATGTGCGCCGATGCTTCTAATACGTGGCGTGGTAAAAAGTATAAAGGAATAGAGAAGCTGCTCGGCTTTCTATTATCAAGGCTCATTCGTTGGCAGCTAAGAAAGATTTGTAAACACGAAAACACCATTAATTTGTGCACAGGTGACGTGCTTGAGGACTTTAGCCGTACGTACTCCCCTAGTAATACTCACCAATTTGTGGATGTTATGGTGAAACAGCCAGAATTGATAAATGCACCATCGCCGTCTAATCAGGAAAGGCTTAATTTACTTTTTGTTGGACGTATTGTCGAAGATAAAGGGGTTTTTGATTTACTGGAGGTTGTTTACCGCCTAAAAGGTAAAGTAGCGGCAACGATAGTTGGTGGTGGACCGGAGCTTGAGTCAGCGCAACGGATGTCTAGTAAGCTGGGTCTGGAAAATCAAGTAAGGTTCATGGGTCAGCTTAAACACTCGGAGCTTTCGAAACTATACGATGCTTCGGATGTTGTGGTTGTGCCTTCAAATAATCATTACGAGGGTTTTCCGAGAGTTATAATGGAAGGGTGGTCTCATCACAAACCGGTCATTGTATCCAACGTTGGTGGTGTTAAGGCGTTTGTAAAAGATGGTGAAAATGGATTGATTTTTACACCAGGTTCCAGAGATGAACTTTATAGCAAGCTCGAAAACTTATTATCTGATGATGCACTATTGAATAAGCTAACAAGTGGTGCAAAAAGTATGTCTGAAATATCCCTCCAGAATTACTGGTTACAGCAATTGAATAGTATTTTAGAGGTGAGGTAGTATGAAGCACAAGGGGTTGCTGTTATATACTTGGTTCATTCGTTTGTTTTTAGGGTGGTTACCAGATATTCCTTTCATCATGAGATTTCGGGGAGCATTATATAGTTTAGGGATGCCGGCGTGTGGCAAAAATTTTCAGGTTTCTTCCAATGCGATAATTAGAAATCTTGAAAACTGCTATTTTGGTGATAATGTTTATTTGGCGCCCTTCGTCGTTGTAAACGCCATAGATAGAATAACCTTAAATAATGGTGTTATGATAGGCTTTAGTAGTGTATTAGTTTCCGGGAATCATACACTGCAACATGGCTCATTTAGATATGGTAAATCGGATACCAAGCCAATTTCTGTGCTTGAGGGAGCTTGGGTCGGAGCAAACTGCACACTAACCGCGGGGTCCGTATTACCACAATCATCTTTACTTGCAGCTAATTCTGCTCTGACTAAAGAGATGACAGAAGATAATTATATCTATGGTGGAGTTCCTGCTAAGCCTATTACGGCTATAAAAAGTAGCTCTACATAATATTTTAGTCTTTATGAAAAGCGGAATTTTCACTTTTTAAGCTAGGATTATCTGAGATAATCAATAGGATGCTTTATTGACTTGGATTCCGTGTTGTTATAGGTTTTTCTAACCTAAAAAAGCTTGTTGTAATTGTACTTACGATTACTTTGAGCTAGCCTTGGCGGACCAGTTTTTCATTTCAACCTGTGTTTTGGTTTGCCTAAATAAGAATTGGTGTATCAATTCCCTCTTTATGGAAACGCCTTACGAATTCTGCGGTTTATTAGTTGAATATGCAGCTTTAGATTGGCTCGAAAAGCTTAACGGGTAGCATGTACTGCTATTTTTTATTACCAGCAGTTTTTTATGTCGTTTCCGTAGTATGGTAAAAATCACTTTGATTTTACGATATTAAACAAACTGTTAGCGGTATTTTGGCTATTATTTCAAGCATTTTTCATTGCGAGGGTGACATTGAAAAAGGTATAATTCCCTTTTAGTTTTTTTGGCACGAGGTAAAAGCATGAAGCTACTTGTCACGGGGGGGGCTGGGTTCATTGGTTCAGCGGTCGTTAGGCACATAATCAATGAGACAACAGATTCAGTAGTGGTACTAGATAAGCTGACATATGCAGGAAACCTTGAGTCACTCGCTGATGTCTCTTCAAGTGAACGTTATAGCTTTGAACTGGTTGATATTTGTGATAGAAATGAGCTTGACCGTGTGTTTGCTCAACATCAACCTGACGCAATAATGCACCTCGCTGCAGAAAGCCATGTCGATCGCTCGATAGATGGTCCCAAAGAGTTTATCGAGACAAATATCATTGGCACGTATCAATTGCTTGAAGCTGCCAGACTCTATTATCAAGCATTGAGTGATGACAAAAAGTCAGAATTTCGCTTCCATCATATTTCAACTGACGAAGTGTATGGCGACCTGGAAGGCCCAGAAGACCTATTTACAGAAGAAACACCTTATGCGCCAAGCTCGCCTTATTCCGCATCAAAAGCATCCAGCGATCATTTAGTGCGTGCCTGGCATCGTACTTTGCTTTACCCACAATTGTAACTAATTGCTCGAACAACTATGGGCCTTATCACTTTCCTGAAAAGTTAATTCCGTTAATGATACTGAATGCGCTAGAAGGCAAGTCTTTACCTGTGTATGGCAATGGGTTGCAGGTACGTGATTGGTTATATGTTGAGGACCATGCCCGAGCATTATATAAAGTGGTTACAGAAGGGCACGTAGGTGAGACGTACAACATTGGCGGTCACAATGAGAAAGCCAATATCGATGTTGTGAGAACTATCTGTGCGTTACTTGAAGAGTTGGTGCCCACTAAGCCTGATGGTGTTGCACATTATTCAGATTTGATTACCTATGTTAAAGATCGCCCAGGCCATGATGTACGCTATGCTATTGATGCGAGCAAAATTGCAGATGAGCTTGGTTGGGTACCTCAGGAAACTTTTGAATCGGGTATTCGAAAAACGGTTATGTGGTATTTGAACAATCAAGCGTGGTGGACCCGTGTCCTCGATGGCTCTTATTCACGAGAGCGCTTGGGAGTATAATTAGAGTAAGTTATGAAAGGTATTATACTAGCCGGTGGTTCCGGTACCCGTCTTTATCCTATTACCATGGGTGTTTCTAAACAGCTCCTGCCTGTCTATGACAAGCCTATGATTTATTATCCGTTGTCAGTTTTGATGCTGGCTGGTATCAAAGATATTCTGTTGATCACGACACTTGAAGACCAGAGTAGTTTCCAGCGCCTGCTTGGTGATGGCACACAGTTTGGTATCAACCTGGAGTATGCTGTTCAGCCTTCACCAGATGGTCTTGCCCAAGCGTTTATTATAGGTGAATCCTTCATTGGTGAGGACGATGTTTGTCTGGTCCTTGGGGATAATATTTTCTATGGTCAGGATTTTACACCCAAGTTAAAAAACGCTGTAGCGAAAGCCAGGAATGGTGAGGGGGCAACTGTATTTGGCTACCAGGTCCACGATCCTGAGCGTTTTGGGGTGGTTGAGTTCGATGAAAATAAAAAAGCGATCTCAATAGAAGAAAAGCCCGAAAAGCCTAAAAGCAACTTTGCCGTAACAGGGCTGTACTTTTATGATAATCAGGTTGTAGAACTCGCGAAGCAGGTTAAACCGTCACATCGTGGGGAGTTAGAAATTACCTGCTTGAACGAGCTATATTTGAAGCGCAATAAACTGAATGTTCAGTTACTTGGCCGTGGCTACGCCTGGTTAGATACTGGTACGCATGAAAGTCTCCTTGAAGCGGCGCACTTTGTGGAGACGATCGAGAAACGGCAAGGATATAAAATTGCATGCTTGGAAGAGATCGCCTTTAACAAGCAGTGGTTAAGTAGAGAAGAAATCGCCGCAAAAGCTAAGTTGCTGTCAAAGAATGGCTATGGCCAATACTTGTCTGATTTGCTTAAAGCCTGATTTATGTCGGAGTTACAATCTCAGGCGGCTTCAGGTATTAAGTGGAGCGCAATAGAGCGACTTATTACTCAGCTTGTACAACTGCTTATTATGCTTGTCCTGGCGCGCCAGTTGGGCCCCCAAGCGTTTGGTTTGGTAGGCATGCTGGCTGTGTTTCTGGCAATTAGCCAGGTATTTGTTGAGAGCGGCATGGGTGCCGCTCTTATTAGAAAATTAGATCGTACTGAACAAGACTTTACGACCGCTTTTTATTTCAACATCGCCGTTGGTGTGTTGTGTTATCTTTTACTATACATTTGTGCGCCTTTTATTGCTGACTTTTATCAGCAGCCCCAACTCACCAACCTGCTTCGCTGGCTCGCGCTTGTTATTATTATTCATGCCTTTTCATTGGTGCCAAAAACGATGCTCACCATTGATATGGATTTCAAAAAGTTGGCGGTTGCTTCTTTCGGTGCTGTTACGATAAGTAGTGGCGTTGCGTTGGTGTGTGCATATCAGGGCGTCGGAGTGTGGTCGCTTGTCGCTCAATCTCTCAGCTATGCGTTTAGCCATATTATGATTTTGAACATTGTAAGACCCTGGGCGCCGAAAAGTAGATGCTCCAAAGCATCCTTTGATTACTTGTTTGGCTTTGGATCCAAATTGATGTTGGCGGGGCTACTAAATGGTATTTACCAAAATATTTATCAAATCATTATTGGTAAGTACTATAGTGCTGTGCAGGTGGGGTATTTTACACAAGCCAATCAGTTAGCAAAAACACCGGCTATGACTATGACGACGGTAATACAGCGGGTAACTTATCCTATGCTAAGTCGTATTCAGGACGATGTTGAGCGCTTGAAAACCGCCTATTTAACAACCCTTCAACTTGCTGCGTTAGTCATATTTCCACTATTGATAGGATTAGCTGTTGTTGCCGATCCTCTAATACCTTTAATGCTGGGAGAAGTCTGGCGACCGGCAGCTGAACTGGTTCCGTTTATCTGCTTGGCGCTTACCTTATACCCGATCCATGCAATTAATCTCAACATGTTACAGGTTAAAGGGCGAGCTGACCTGTTTTTGAAGCTCGAGGTTGTTAAAAAAGGCATCACAACCGTTATATTGATTTGTACAGTGCCGCTGGGCTTGGAGGCGATATGTATAGGTATGGTCGTTCAGTCCTGTATCGCATTTTTTATCAATTCTTACTACAATGGTAAGCTAAATGGCTTATCCGTTATGGACCAACTCAGAACACTGCTCTTAATCTTTTTAATGAGTAGTTTTGCCTGCGGTGTCGCTTGGTATGTGTCTACCTTGATTTCAGAACTTGACTGGGTAAGAGTGGTATTTACGATGCTCTTAGCTACTTTCATATACATAGTAAGTGTTCGCTACCTTCAACCTCGATTATATAGCTATATTGTTAAAAGCTTTTTCGCAAAGAAAGAAAATTGACCATGGATAAAATTACCGTAACTTCACCGCTTCTGCCTCCTCTGGAGGAGCTGACACCTTACTTAGAAGATATCTGGCAGCGTAAATGGCTGACAAACAGTGGTCATTATCATCAGGAGCTGGAAGCTGCATTATGTGAGTACCTGGATGTGCCTTACGTTAGCCTGTTTTCTAATGGGACTCTGGCACTTATCACAGCATTACAATCTTTAGGGTTGAAAGGTGAAGTAATTACTACCCCATACACTTTTGTGGCAACGGCACACGCCATTAAATGGAATGGACTCACACCCGTTTTTGTTGATATAGATCCTGATACATATAATCTGGACGTAGGTCATATAGAAGCTGCTATTACAGAGCGTACATGTGCAATTGTACCTGTTCATGTCTACGGTATGCCATGTAACAATGAAGCCATCGAAGCCCTTGCTCGAAAGTATAATCTTAAGGTGATTTACGACGCAGCGCATGCATTTGGTGTAACTGAGAATGGGCATTCGGTATTAAACTACGGTGATTTATCTATATTAAGTTTCCATGCAACGAAGGCATATTCCACAATTGAGGGTGGTGCTGTGGTATGCAAGACTCTGGAGCAAAAAGAGCAGCTGGATAAACTCAAGAACTTTGGGTTTGAATCGGAAAGTGTAATTAGTCAATGCGGTATCAATGCAAAGTTAAATGAAGTGCAGGCGGCATTTGGCCTTGTAACGCTGAAGCATATTGATGACGCAATAGAGAGACGAAAGGGGGTTGCGTCTTTCTACTATGAAAAACTAGGCTCCGTTGAGGGCATTAAGTTATTGACGCCTGAAGACAATATCTCATGGAATTATTCGTATTTTCCTATATTCATTGACGAAACAGCGTTTGGAAAAAGTAGAGATGAGCTGTTTTCTTTGCTCAAGGAAAATAACATTCTAGCTAGAAAGTACTTTTATCCACTGGTAACTGATTTTGAATTATATCATTCATCAGAACAAGAGTTTCCTTGTGCAAAAAAAGTATCCGAGCAAGTACTTTGTTTACCAATCCATGCTGATTTATCCACCGAAGATATGGAACTCATTGTGGGGTTAATTCTATGAAGAAGGTTGTGATATTTGGGGATTTGCCAATCGCGACTAAGGTTGCGAAGTTTATTTCACAACACGATGGTTGCGAAATTTCAGCAGTCGTTATTGGTAATGAGAATCCGACAAACAACGACCCGTGGGATGATGAGCTTCTGCTTGAATACGCAAGAGCTAAATCCATACCTATTCTATCTCTCGATGAACTGAAGAAAACAGAACAAAGTTTTGACCTGGGAATCAGTTGTCGGTTTTCTAAAATAATTAAAAAAGAAATTATCGATAGATTCGGCGTAGGCATTGTTAACTTTCATGGTGGGCTCTTACCTGAGTTTGGTGGGCTTTACAGTACTGTGCATACAATTATATCTGGTAGCAATATTGGTGGTGGTACGCTGCACTGGATAGATGAAGGGATAGACACTGGTAATATTCTAAAGAGATGCGAGTTTAAGGTACAAAACAGTGATACAGGTTACGATCTCTTTGTTAAAACGCAAGTTGCCCTACTCGAAGGTTTTATAGAAATATTTGAAAGTATTTTGAATGGTACTGCAATAGAGACGCCACTTAGCGAACTTACAGAGAAAGGGTATGTGTCTAGGTACTACAATAAAGATAGCCTTAATGGGTTGAGATATATCAACCTGGAAAAGATAGACTCTGATGCCTCCTTGAGAATTATCAAAGCGTTCACTTTTAAGGATTATCCCTCTGCCTATACTAAAATTGGAAATAGTAAAATAAAGTTATCATATGAGAAAACCGATGACCCCGTTAGTCTATAGCCCAATGGCTTCCCGTAAACTGGGTGTTAATGTTTACCTGAAACGCGACGATTTATACCCTATCTCGGGTGGTGGTAACAAAGGTCGAAAGGCAGAGTATATCCTCTCCAAGTGTCTAAGCGATGGTTGCAACGCTGTAGTCACTTGTGGAGGGCTGCAATCAAACCATGTGAGAGCAACAGCTATAAAGTGCCGAGAATTGGGTATTGAGTGCACAATAGTCATTCACAGCTCCCCAGTTTCTCGATCGACAGGTAACCTCAAGTTGTTGGAGTTATTAGGCGTAAACGTCGTATATTGTGAAATGTCTGATGTATCCGATGTCATGGATAGAGAAATGGATCGCTTTAAATCAAACGGGTTAACTCCATTCTATATTTGGGGAGGAGGGCATTCATACGAAGGTACCTTAGCCTTCTTTGATGCTGTCAAAGAAGTTGAATGTCAATCCGATGTAGACTTCGACTCTGTTTTTGTTGCAAGTGGAACTGGTGCTACCCAAGCCGGTTTGCATTGTGGATTTAAATCCTTTTTCCCTAAAACCAAAGTATATGGCATTAGCGTTGCCAGAGAACAAGCGCGAGGCACAGAGGCTGTACGGCAATCTGTTGAGGAATTCATAGAAAAGTATGGTTTAGATAAAACCTACTCAAATGATATTTTCTTTACAGATCGATATCACTTCGGTGGTTATGAAAACAGTTCTGAATTATTAACGTCTAAAGTTATAGAGGTTGCTAGAAGCACAGGCATTGTTCTCGATCCAACCTATACCGGGAAAGCCTGGTTTGGTATGGAAGATATGATTAAATCAGGAAACTATACGAGCCAAAGTAATGTTTTATTTTGGCATACAGGTGGACTATTAAACTTGATGGCTTGTTAAATGAATATATTATTGACTTCGGTTGGGCGCAGAACATACCTTGTTGAATACTTTAAGGAGGTTCTCTCTTCATTAGGGGGAGTTGTACATGCCTCAAATAGCATTGATACATATGCAATTCGGCAAGCTGATAGATTTACGATTACGCCTAATATATACAGTGAAGACTATATCGACTATTTGATTGATTACTGTAAAGAAAATGAAATCGATATGCTTATATCCCTTTTTGATATAGATCTTCCTGTTTTAGCAAAGAATAAGTCGAAGTTTGCTAATAATGGTATTCAGGTTGTTGTGTCAGATCAGCATGTGATTGATACCTGTAATGATAAGTGGAAAACATATGAGTTTTTGACACAGAATGATATTATTACACCGAAAACCTTTCTTAATCTTGAAACTGCATTATCCGCGCTAGATGAGAAAAGCTTGAATTTCCCCCTTATCGTTAAGCCTCGTTGGGGGATGGGGTCAATAGGAATATATAAGGCAGAAAACCGTGAAGAGTTAGCTGTTTTTTATAAAAAAGTATTGAATGATATTAAAAATTCTTACTTGAAATTTGAATCTCAGGCTGCTTTGGAAGAGTCAGTTTTAATCCAGCAAGCTATTTTGGGAGATGAATATGGGGTTGAGGCGATTAACGACCTATCTGCTAATTTTGTCACTAGTTTCGTTAAACACAAAATAGCAATGAGAGCTGGAGAAACGGATCAAGCCGTCACGCTTGACAACCCGCACCTCGCTGAAATTGGCCAACGTATCGCTGAAAAACTAGCTCATATTGCAGTCCTTGACATCGATTTTCTCGAGCAGGATGGGCATTTTTATGTGCTCGAGTTAAATGCTCGGTTCGGTGGTCAGTATCCTTTCTCACATTTAGCGGGTGCCAATATTCCTAAGCAAATAATTGAGTGGGCTATGGGCAAGGGCACTTCAAGAACGAATATCACGGTCATACCAAATGTTCGTGCTGGGAAAGAGCTCGTTCCGGTTATAATCAGCAAATAAACATTTAATAACTTAAGTATGTGATAGATGAAAATTGCTCACTTTATTCATGATGAAAAATTCCCTGATTTCGCTTACATACAGTTTGAAGCGGCAGCTCCAGGTTGCTCAGACTACTTTATTGTGGGCGAGAAACGAGAGCTAAAATACGTAAAAAAAATTGAACCTAAATTCATACCTGCAAAGTCTTTTTCGGATGCCGCTTTTCTGAAAAAGCTAGCAGGCTATGATTTGATAGTTTTACATTCACTCACGATGTTCAATAAAAGGTTGGTATACAACCTTGATAAAAACATAAGAATTTTATGGGTAGGAATGGGTTATGATTACTATAGCTTGATCAATGGTGAATTGGTTCTACCTAAAACCCACTCGATATTGAATAAAGGAAGTTTTCAAGGTAACAATACTTTCCTGGCTTTGAAGTCAAAGCTAAAGAAAGTATTGAAAATTGAAGTAAGTTGGAGCTATTTGTTAGAGAGGATTGACTACTTTTCACCTGTGCTCTACGGAGAGTATACTAAATTACAGTCTTTATATCCCTTAATGAATTGTAAGTTCATAGATTGGAATTATGGTAGTACGTGTAATGTGTTAAATAGCCTAAAAGACGTTAAGGTATCTGGAAATAGTGTGCTACTCGGTAACAGTGCAGCCCCTCCTAATAATCACATTGAAGCGCTGGACGTACTTCACTCCCTTATGGGCAATAAAAGAACAGTTTATCTCCCACTTTCATATGGTGCCTCATCTAAAGTGAGAGATAAAATTATTCACTACGCTAGAAACTTAGATCTCGATATTGAACCATTGACTGAATTTATGGAGCAGACTGAGTATTTTAAGCTTATTTCTGAGTGTTCACATGTCGTTATGAATCATTGTAGGCAGCAAGGTGTTGGTAATATTGTTGTTGCTTTGTATTTAGGAAGCAGAGTTTTTGTCAATGAGAAGAATGATGCCTACAGTCACTTTAGGGATTTGGGATGTGTCATACATACCATGGCTGAGCTACAGAACTCTCCGGAGCTCCTTTCAGTTGACTTAGATGAAAAGTCAAAGCTTAAAAATAGGGAGATTATCGAAAAGGAAATTAGCTTTAGTCATGTACAAGGGAAAACGAAGAAGCTCATTGCACAGTGTATTGACTGAGCCGAGCCAGGCTTCAGTGGTCATACTTTTAAAGATAGTGGTTACTTCTTTGTTCTTTGAGTCTTTTTAGAGTCGGAAACTAGCAAAATGAATATAGTGGTAGTAGGTACAGGTTATGTCGGCCTGTCGAATGCAATGTTATTGGCACAACATTGCGATGTTGTCGCTTTGGATATTGTTGAAGAACGTGTCTCTAATGCTCAACTCGAAGTTTTCTCCCATCGCCGATGCAGAAATCACTGAGTTTCTGCAGTCAAAAACACAGCCGTTTGTCGCTACGACGGATAAAGCTAGCGCTTATGAACATGCAGACTTTATTGTTATTGCAACACCCACAGACTATGACCCTGAAACTAACTATTTCAATACCAGTTCAGTCGAATCGGTTATCAAAGATCTAGTTGAGTGTCAACGATCACCGAAAACTGATCCACTTTCAGCCTGAATTCGATCATTTAAAATTGATCCACTTGCTTACTCAGGTATTGCGCCTGCTCGGCGCTTGTCTTTCAATCTGTAGCTTTCTCCACTCA
>NZ_JACEQV010000090.1:0-684 GCF_015356275.1 Pseudoalteromonas sp. PPB1
CGGTTGATTTCTTTTCCTACGGGTACTTAGATGTTTCAGTTCTCCGCGTTCGCTTCATACAGCTATGTATTCACTGCATGATGACCCAAAGGGCCGGGTTTCCCCATTCGGAAATCCTAGTCTCAAGTGCCTCTTACTGGCTCAACTAGGCTTATCGCAAGTTAGTACGTCCTTCATCGCCTCCAACTGCCAAGGCATCCACCGTGTACGCTTAGTCACTTAACCATACAACCCAAAATGGTTTTTCTGCGCCTTTGTCTCCCATGCTGCGTTCCTTAAATATTTTACTTGGTTACAACCAGTAAGGTTGCGCCCTGCGATAAAATATTTAAGCGCCTTGCCTGAAAAACAAATTCATTGAAAAATCTATTTTAAGCTGTAGTGTCAAAGACAGTTTTAACTTCGCCAGAAGTTAAGTAATACTAAAGTAGACGCTAATTAATCAAAGAATGATTAATCGGCATTTTTCTTTCGAAAACTCTATAGAACAACAATTTTCATTGTCATTCCGAGAATTTAATATCAGCTTTCCAAATTTTTAAAGAGCAAGAGAATGACTTCTCAGAGTTAAAAACTCTCAGTTTCTTATTTTAAGTAACTGTCTTAAGAGTGCTTATCTATGAGAAGGAGTAGTAAAGTGGTGGAGCTAAGCAGGATCGAACTGCTGACCTCCTGCGTGCAAGG
>NZ_JACEQV010000091.1:0-683 GCF_015356275.1 Pseudoalteromonas sp. PPB1
TAATGATAATGGCCCACACCTGTTTTATAGGTGATGTTACCCAGCTCATTATAGCTGATTGTGGTGCTCGGCCCCCCTGATATCGCACTGCTGGTAACCCGGTTCAGGCTGTCATACCCGAACGTTTCTTTCTTACCAATCGTGTGGTCCTGACGATAGGTCAGGTTGCCCAGATTACTCCAGTTATAAGCCCAGTTCTGTAACGTGCCACTGCCCGTTGACTTCAGACTGGTCAGCAAGCCGGTCTTCTGATCGAACACCTTAGTCCGGGTAATGCGACTGCCCAGTTTCTCTGTGGTGATGTTACCGAAGGCATCCGCCGCCGAGGCCTGCCAGACGACACTGTTAGTCTGCAAGTCTTTGAGGGAACTCAGGTGCTTGTGCGCATTGTAGTGATAAGTCACTGACTTGCCCGAAGCATCTGTTTCTTTATATAGCTGACCGGCATTATTGAACGACCAGATTTCCTTATAGGTACTGCCGTCAATCACCGTATGTTTTTCACGGGTACGACCAAAACTGTCGTAGTAGAAGCGCTCGGTAAATCCTGTGGCCTTATCGGTCGTCACCGCAATCATCCCCTTGGCATACGCACCACTGTCATAGGTATTGACCGCATGATGTTCCAGTTTACTACCGCGCTTACGCTGCACCTCTTTTGAGCGTCCCAGCACATCGTATTG
>NZ_JACEQV010000092.1:0-643 GCF_015356275.1 Pseudoalteromonas sp. PPB1
GTTGAAGACTACAACGTTGATAGGCGAGATGTGGAAGTGGTGTGAGCCATTGAGCTAACTCGTACTAATTACCCGTGAGGCTTAACCATACAACGCCAAAGTGGTTTTGTTTGTTAGAAGTTAAGAAATAAAGTAGACGATAAGAATTTAATACGCTTTTCCAGATTTTAAGTAAGGTGACACCCTCTGCATAAGTGCAGAAATCAGTTCACCTTGCGCAAATGAAATGCTCGCAAACAGCGCGATGTCATTAAGCATTTGCACGAAAGAATTTGCTTGGTAACCATAGCATTTTGGAACCACCTGACTCCATGCCGAACTCAGTAGTGAAACGAAATAGCGCCGATGATAGTGTGGGGTTTCCCATGTGAAAGTAGGACATTGCCAAGCTCCAAATAAAAGAAACCCGTTGCAGTAATGCAGCGGGTTTTTTGCTATGTGCGATTTAAAAAAGTTGTAGACAGAGCAGTGTTGTCTATTCATCCATGAAGCTGGGTTGGATGGTGCATGCAGTACTTATACCAAATTGATTAAATTTATGATCTAATGTCAAAATCCAATTTCCATCTATGTGATAGTGATTTTGCAGCCTTCTGAATTTATTAAGCTCTCCAAACAAACTAAAGATCCAAGAAAGAAAGTG
>NZ_JACEQV010000093.1:0-637 GCF_015356275.1 Pseudoalteromonas sp. PPB1
TTATACCAATTTGCTTAATTAAGTGATCTATTTTGAGGCGAGAAAATAGGGTCGATAACAAGGCAAAAATTTTGCTATTTAGTTGTTCTAAATGAGAAATTTTTAACGCTGTTAGCGTCCTATTTGCTCCTTCAAATAGACCAGGTATTAAGTGAAATTGGTATAATTGCGCGAAAACTGCGAAAATGGGTTTTTAAAATACTTAAACAGCTTTTCGAATAGTTAAACAAAAATTCCCAATTATTTGGGGTCTCATAATCCATCATCACCTGTAACTCACTCCCTGAGAAATTATATTTCACCCGCGTTATTACCCAGTCACCGTTAACGACTGTCCTGGCGACTGTAACGTTATTAACTATCCATCGTACAGGGCATTGTCAAACTGTCCATGGACGTGTCTCGCTGCAATCAGTGTATGAGCTGCGAGCTGGGTTCAGCGTTTAAGATCTGGCCTATTAGACTAAGGTCGCAGAATATGTTGTTTGTATGATTTTTGTTCGCTCTGTTATACCAAATTGATTAAATTTATGATCTAATGTCAAAATCCAATTTCCATCTATGTGATAGTGATTTTGCAGCCTTCTGAATTTATTAAGCTCTCCAAACAAACTAAAGATCCAAGAAAGAAAGTGCG
>NZ_JACEQV010000094.1:0-580 GCF_015356275.1 Pseudoalteromonas sp. PPB1
AGCTACGAAGACATTTTGGATCAGGTCAGTGAAGCATGGAATGCGTTTATCTCATGTGCTGACAGGGTGAAATCACTATGCTTTAGAGACTGGATAAAAATGACCAGTTAATTAATCAAAATGGTATTAGCAACCTTTGGGGACACTTCCCTGTGGAGGGCTCCCTGCTCGGCGTCCATGCCTCGCGTTCATTGCGCTGCGAAGCGGTGCTTCGGTCACAATTCACCCATGTGAAAGTAGGACATCGCCAGGGCCTTATAAGAGAAACCCGTTGTAGCAATGCAGCGGGTTTTTTGCTTTGTGCGATTTAAAAAGCGCCGATGAGCTGTAGCTGTAGATAGAATAGCATCGCCTATTCATCCATGAAGCTGGTATCTAGCAGTCTTTGGGGACACTTCTCTGTGGAGGGCTCCCTGCTCGGCGTCCATGCCTCGCGTGCATTGCGCTGCGAAGTGTCAACGATCACCGAAAACTGATCCACTTTCAGCCTGAATTCGATCATTTAAAATTGATCCACTTGCTTACTCAGGTATTGCGCCTGCTCGGCGCTTGTCTTTCAATCTGTAGCTTTCTCCACTCA
>NZ_JACEQV010000095.1:0-530 GCF_015356275.1 Pseudoalteromonas sp. PPB1
GAGTGGAGAAAGCTACAGATTGAAAGACAAGCGCCGAGCAGGCGCAATACCTGAGTAAGCAAGTGGATCAATTTTAAATGATCGAATTCAGGCTGAAAGTGGATCAGTTTTCGGTGATCGTTGACAACCCTTCGGCTATTTCGTTTCACTACTGAGTTCGGCATGGGCGGGGCTGGCCTTCCAGTCAGGTGGTTCCAAAATGCCTACTACTACGCTAATTTTAATCATAAACTGTACTAGCTCAGACTTGACCTGACAGTTACCCGTTTTTCAATCGGTGATTGTCAGTCTAGATTTGGGCTAAATTCTTTTCAGCCCAGAGCGATTTCCCATCTAATAATGTTTCAAGTGGCGTTCTGCCACAGCATTTTTTTCCTTGATGAGTTCGGTCATTATTGTAGTAATACCATTTTGATTAATTAACTGGTCATTTTTATCCAGTCTCTAAAGCATAGTGATTTCACCCTGTCAGCACATGAGATAAACGCATTCCATGCTTCACTGACCTGATCCAAAATGTCTTCGTAGCT
>NZ_JACEQV010000096.1:0-526 GCF_015356275.1 Pseudoalteromonas sp. PPB1
ATAACCAGTTTTAGCCCAGATAGCTCAGTCGGTAGAGCAGAGGATTGAAAATCCTCGTGTCGGTGGTTCGATTCCGCCTCTGGGCACCATTATTAAGTGTGCCGACTTAGCTCAGTTGGTAGAGCAACTGACTTGTAATCAGTAGGTCATCCGTTCGACTCGGATAGTCGGCACCATTTATTAACTCATATTTGAGTTCGACTGAAATGATAAAGTTTCGGTCACTATCAAGACATTGTCTTGATATGCGTTTAACTACAGAACGCACAATATAATCAGTTTTAGCCCAGATAGCTCAGTTGGGCGAAACAAGACCGAAGCATCGCTTCGCAGCTTGTTGAGGTGGAGTCAGGACGACGACAGGCCACCGCTTTATGGACGAAAGAGTAGCACAATATAATAACCAGTTTTAGCCCAGATAGCTCAGTCGGTAGAGCAGAGGATTGAAAATCCTCGTGTCGGTGGTTCGATTCCGCCTCTGGGCACCATTATTAAGTGTGCCGACTTAGCTCAGTTGGTAGAGCAA
>NZ_JACEQV010000097.1:0-499 GCF_015356275.1 Pseudoalteromonas sp. PPB1
AGTTGTCTGGCTCTATTTGCAATCGTGTCAACAGTGGCTGACTATCGCTGATATAACCCCGCTTGTCTGCACACATACATCGGCCTGTTAACTCAACCAGTTGAATGTAATAGGTCAGCTCAAAGGGCAGTCCTTTCGGCCTGAGAGTTATGCGCGACACCCACCTGTAAACTCAAAGGAAAACTGTGGGCAGGTTCAATATAGATATACAAGATGATTAATGCCTGCACTTCTTATCAATTATCAGCAATGAAATTCAAGAGTTTAATCACAAAACCTAGGAAATAAGTCAGAACCGGGCATTACGAGAACGCACTCAAGCCTGAACTTGGATAAATTGAAATGGTACTAAAGAAAAGGTATTAACCCAGTAACCGTTCGCACAGAGTCAAGTTGGCTCGTCGCTTTTTATGAAGATGTTCACAGTAATCTGTCATCGCTTGCTTTCGCCCTACTGCGCCATGAAAGACCTTCGAAAACTGCATAGTCAGTTTAAGCC
>NZ_JACEQV010000098.1:0-495 GCF_015356275.1 Pseudoalteromonas sp. PPB1
TAACAGGCCGTTTTCAAGCGAAGCACCAATCACTTTTACATGGTCGCCCAGCTGGAATTTGCGCTCAAAGTTGCGCTCGGCAATGCCCTGGTGAATAAATTTACGGTCGGTTTTGTCTTCTTTATTTTGCTTCTCGCCTTTGACGCTCAGTGTGTTATTTTCCGACTCCAGCGACAACTCCTGCTCCGTAAAGCCGGCCACCGCCATGGTAATTTGGTACTTGTCTTCAGCTAAGGCTTCGATGTTGTATGGCGGGTAGCTGGGCTGTTTTTCGCTGCTACGCTGCGCCGCATCCATCATAGATGCAAGGTGATCGAAACCGATGAATGAACGGTAAAGGGGTGATAAATCTACTGTACGCATAATCGTATCCTCATAAAGCGATAATTAAGCTATTTACTCTTTGCAATAAACCAGTAAACAGCGGGTTTTTAACTCTAACGTTACTTAAATAAAGACTTTTAAAACAAAGTCTTACTTTGGTTTTGGACCCTG
>NZ_JACEQV010000099.1:0-480 GCF_015356275.1 Pseudoalteromonas sp. PPB1
CCTGAAGCTTGAGGTAATCCATGAAAAAGCTTCTTGCTTCTTTAGTTAGATCGCCATTTTTAAGATAAATATGATTCATAGCTTCCCTGTACTTAACAATTTATTCTACCCCAACACGTCGAAACAGAAACCGAAAAAACAGGCTGTATTACATAACCTCATGGTCCCATGGAATAAACTCGAAGTAAACAATCTGTTGTAACAACCAAGAAATCGAACACACCCATTCAAAGTTGCCACCTCCCCCCCCCTAAAATGGGTCCAGATATCGGTGGGTGTCTCTCATGGCTCTGACCTGGCTAAAACGTTTTTCAATTATTCGCTGTGGATAAGCGCGGCAACCCCTGTTTTTCACACCGGGTGAACTGCCAGAAGTTGAAAGAAACCGTTCAGAATATGCCGCTTTGTAAAGTCGTTATGGAGGCCTGTGGCTGTGCCAACTACTGGGGAAGAATGTGTATCAAAGTAGGTCATAAAGCA
>NZ_JACEQV010000009.1:0-215936 GCF_015356275.1 Pseudoalteromonas sp. PPB1
CTGCCCGCACTTTTAACCGCCGCACTGACTCCGGCAATCGTGGGCTCAATGAAAAAGTGGCTCATATTCAAATCAGCATCAAAACACTGGCTTATCTCACTGACAATTTGCATCGCCAGCAAAGAGTCACCTTTCAGTGCAAAGAAATCATCATAAATACTGATCCGATCAAGCTGGAGCTTACTTTGCCACAACGCTTGAATCTGACGCTCCACGTCACACCTTGGGGCTGCAAAGGTGCAAACTGTCGCTAAACCCGACAAGTCCAAAGTCGCTTCAGTTTTCCCTTTGTCTTTGCGGCTTTGATCGAGCCACTGTTGACTCACTCCTACAAACACCGCCGGTATCATATGATGAGGGATCCTTCGCTCTAGATGCTCTCTTAATAACGGGATAGCTTCATGATCTGAATAGCCAGTTCCATGGCTTAATACAAAATAAGCAACTAGGCTTTTACGGCTCTCAATACTTGCAGGAATAACTTGAACATCATTTAGTAACTCACTCGCATCCAAACATTTTTCTATTTCAGCGATTTCATCGCCACGCAAGTGAGCGCCCCCCAAACTTTGCCTTATTTCACTGATTTTCTCAGTTGTTGAGCTATGAAGTTCTGCCACTTTCTCAGCATTGTCATAATGTGATCCTGCTCCTTTTTCCTCCACATTATTCCAACACTGGGTCAAAGAAGTCTCGTCTTGCCATAATACTTCCGAAAGCAGTGAGCTGTACCTTGCCAATATAGACTGCACTGTTGCTTCACAAAACAACTCTGCATCATATTGAATACTAACAACGACTCCAAAATCTCTAGCCTCTACTTGCAAAACCAGATCAAACTTTGTTGTCGATAAAGAATGATCAACCTCTTCAACTTCAAGCCCATGCAGTGAGAACGCTTCTTGTTGAGAAGGAATAGAAATAAACATTACATTTACCAACGGTATTTCGTCGTCAGTACGTTGAATATCTAGTTCATTGATCAATTGTTCAAAAGGTAAGTCTTGATGTGAAATAGCCGAAAGCACAGAGTCATTGACACTGTCAATTAGCGCATGGAACGTTGCACTAGAGTCAACAGAGCTGCGTAAAACCAGTGTATTAACAAAAAAACCTACGACATTTTCCAGGGCTTCTTCTCTTCGGTTATTTACTGGCGTGCCAACTATAATGTCGTGTTTTTTACTAATTAAAGACAGTATTGCTTTAAAACATGCAAGGTAGACAACAAATGGAGTTGCATTTGTCTGCTGGCTTAACGTTGTAACTCTATTGTCTATTTCAATTGGAAGTACACAAGAGACGTTCGCACTTCTACGAGTTCTGTTTGTCGGTGGCTCAAAGTCACGGCCCAGTGATAACTTCTCGGGTGGGTCGCTTAACTTATGTTTCCAATAATTGAGACTCTCAGCTAAATATTGCTGATTCACCGTTTTTTGTTCCCATTGTGCGTAATCTGCATATTGATAGCGTAAGTCTTCTAATGGACTCTCCTTTCCAGCTATAAATGCGTCATACAGCGTGCCGATCTCACGACCAATTAAGTCAAGCGACCACTGATCAACAGCAATATGATGAATTACTATATGCAGTACATGTTCATTCTCTTTAAACTGTGTAAGCGTTGCCCTAATAACTGGCCCGCTACTAATATCAAAAGGCTGATTTGTTTCTTTCTCTACCTGACGCCTTAACTCTTCTTCTCTCAACTCAAGCGGGATATTCTCTACACTTTTTTGCTTTAGTTTAAACCCTGAAAAGTCAGCAACCTTTTGATATGGTTCACCATTAAATTCTGAATAATGTGTTCTTAAAATATGATGTCGCTCAACTACGCAATTTAGACTTTTGTTCAACGCAGCAATATCTAGCTCACCTTTAATATAGAAAACTTGAGAAATATTATAAGCACTCGACATAGGGTTTAACTGGTCGATAAACCACATTCTCTGTTGAGAAAAAGACAGCGCTAAGTTATTTGTACCCCGACTAGATTGAAGCTGAGTACCTGCACCTATAAAAATACCTTTACTTTCTAAAATTCTCGTAAATAACAGCTCATGTTCAGGTGATAAAGGTGAAACGTCGGATGTTCTGTTAGCCATAATAGTATTCCTTACCCTACATGATATCTATTTAACAACACTGTTCGGTGATATGTTCTCTTCCTCACCATGATGAGTAATTAAACTATTCACATCAGCATCAGACAGATTTGCAATATGTAGATAGGCTTCAACTAGCGCTTCGGCTATTTCTGCACCGCCACATAACAAAATCAATTCGCTACTTAACCCTTCGATGGTCGGCTTAGCAAAAAACGACTTCAATGGAATTTCAAGCTGTAACTTATTTGCCAATTCAGACAGCATATTCACGGCTAGAAGTGAATGCCCTCCGAGTGCAAAAAAGTCTTGGTCAATGCCGATGGCATCAACACCTAATGCAGCTTTCCATGCGTCAGCAAGAAACTTTTCTGTAACCGTAGAAGGCGCAATCAATTTATCTATTGATTGCGTCAAATTAGGTTCAGGTAATGCTGCTTTATCTACTTTTCCATTCAGCGTAAGAGGAAGCTCTTCTAATACAACAAACGTACTGGGAATCATGTAAGAGGGTAAGGTATCTTTAAGCTGAGTCCTCAACTCTTCTATCACAAGTTCATTGCTAACGGCCGCATGGTCAGCAATGAGAATGTAAGCAACCAGGAGCACATTGGAACTCTGCTGCTTGTCATCAAGTTTAGAAACGTTCTTTTTAACAACCACGGCAGAGACAACGTGAGCATGTTTTTCAAGCTGGAATACTATTTCTCCAGCTTCAATCCTAAAACCATTGAACTTAATCTGGTCATCATTTCTCCCTTTGAATTCCAACTGTCCATCTTTTGACCAACAAACCAAATCACCAGTTTTATACATTGCTTGTGAATACTTACGATTAAATCGATCAACAGTAAAACTCTGATGAGTTAAATTTGGTCGATTATAATATCCACGGGCAACACCCAGTCCGCTAATATATAATTCACCAATGCTTCCTTTTGGAGCTAATTGACCAAAAATGTCCGTAATATAAACTTGAGTGCCATTGATTGGCTTACCGACAGGGACTGTATTTTCTGTTGCTTTATCAAAACTAGCCCAAGTTGAGTAGGTCGTCGCTTCAGAGGGGCCATACAGGTTACACACCCTCCTCTCCCCCTCAAGTGCAAGTAAATCTCGCAACAATACTGGTGGTAGCGCTTCACCAGCCAAATTAATGACTTTTACACTTTTCGGAAGCGCATTATGTTCATACAATGCTCTGCCAACAGACGGCACGGTGTTTATAAGAGTAATATGATCATATGGAGCGTCAATTAACGACAGAGCATCGGATACGATACAAACACTGCCGCCATTACATATAGGCACCAGTAGCTCGAAAACAGATAAATCAAAGCTCAACGCAGTCGATGCCAGCACCGACTTCAATTCATCTTGAGTATAAGATTTTGAAGCCCAATGTATCATAGCAGTAGCATTTCCATGCTCTATCGCTACAGCTTTAGGTTTTCCGGTAGAGCCCGATGTATAAATCAAGTAAGCCAAATCACTTGCAGACGGTTCCTCAGCTCTAGCTTGATTTATATCATTAGGTTGATATTCTGAATTTATACTATCTTCGATATGTATAACTTCACTGCTTTCGGCTAACCATTGATAATCTTCACTTAATAAGCTGGTCAACGTAACCCGAAGCCCACTATCTTGAATTATGTACTCTATGCGTTTCTTGGTAAACTTAGGGTCTAATGGTACATAGGCAGCGCCCGCTTTAAGAATCCCCAGCAATCCCACTAGCATGTTGATGCCACGATCTATGTATAAGCCAACTAAATCACCTTTTTGTACACCTTTACTTCGCAGTAATATAGCGGTTTGCTCAACTCGTTCATGTAGCTCAGAGTAAGTCACTACTGTGTCATTAAACTCTGCTGCTATATGGTCAGGAGTTTTCGCTAGCTGAGCGGAAAGTAATGAAATAATTGATTGGTTTGTATCTATTTCGCTCTTTGCAGAGTTGAGTGTGCTAATCAGATCATATTGCTCTGCTGATGTCAGCATAACTAAGTCAGATAACTTACCCTCACTGAAGTTCAAGACACTTTTTGCCAGAGAATCAAGGTGAAGCCCAAACCTAATGACCGTGTCCCGGTCGAACAAATCTGTATTATATTCAAAATCGAAAACAAGCTTCTCTTCTTGTGTCACATTGAGACTAAGATCATATTTTGCATTTACACTCGCATCATTGATGTTCTCAACTTCAACCCCAGTCATTCTCGCCTGGTGACTATGCACTTTAGATTCTAAATTTAATAAAATTTGGAATAAGGGTGAATAACGCACATCACGCACTGGGTTTATTTGTTCAACCAAATGCTCAAATGAAATATCTTGGTGCTTCAGCGCATTCAGGTTTACAGACTTAACACTCTGAAAATATTCGCGTACGCTAGCCCGCTCCTCAATTTGCGTACGTAAAACCAATGTATTAATGAAACAACCAACCATTGGTTCAAGTTCTTTTTGTGCACGATTGGCAACTGGCGTGCCAATAACAATATCTTTCTGCCCACTATGCTTGGCAAGCAATATCGCCAATAGCCCATGAACTAACATAAACAAGGTTATATTATTCTTTTGAGCAAACGCGATTAAATCCTTAGATATTTTTTCATCTAATACAAAACGATGACTATCGCCATTAAAAGATTGGCTGTCGGGTCGCTCTCTATCAAGCGGTAAACAATGTACCGGAGGTAAATCGATCAGCGCTTTCTTCCAATAATCCAGCTGTTCAAAGTACTCTGCACTTTCCAGCCAACTACGCTGCCAAATTGCAAAGTCAGCATATTGAATTTCCAGAGGTGGAAGTTGATGAAAGTCGTTAGACAAGAGAGCATTATAGTTACTGACAAACTCATTAAAAATAAGATCTAGAGACCAACCATCGGCTGCAATATGGTGCACATTGATCAAGATGACGGTATCAACACTTGAGCATGTTAATATAGTAACTTTTATCATTAAGTCTTCAGCAAGGTTAAACTCATACTGAATATCATCTTCTATTGCAGACTTGATTAACTCTTGCTGCTTCTCGGCTGATAAAAAAGAAAGATCCTGCCGATAAAATTCAAAACACTGGTTCGAAATTACCTTTTGCTCAACACCATAGTTACTATCAACATATACTGTCCGAAGTATTTCATGTCTATTGATTAACTCACGAAAAGCTTTTTCAGCAACCTCATGATTAAAACTCCCTTTTAGCTTAAATGCAGATGGCATGTTAAATTGCGCGCTTCCACCTTCAAACCGATCAATAAACCATAAGCGTTGCTGAGAAAAAGAGGTTGGAATACGCTCATACTCCTCAGCTCTTGGGGTGATTTGAGAGCGAATAGGTTTACACCCTGAATTTATAATTTTATCTGCCATCTCCTTCAATGATGATGACTCAAAAATATCTATTATTGATATCTCCACATTGAAGGTTGAGCGGATTTCCCCTATTAACCTTAATGATAATAATGAATGCCCCCCTAACATGAAGAAATCAGAGTCCTGTTTAATTTCTTCAACCGAAATATTTAGCAGCTTTGCCCAGATTTCAGCAAGTGACTGTTCACTGTCACTCAGTGGTAAGTTTGCATTTATCGATACCTTAAAGCCGCTAGGATCTGGCAGCGCCATTTTATCTACTTTACCATTGGAGTTTATCGGTAAGGAGGGAACAGCGATGACAATCGCAGGTATCATATAATTAGGAATAGAGCCTTTGAGCTGCATTCTCACTTGCTCAGTGAGCTCATGAGAATTTAAATCCGATGCCTCGGAACAAATGTAAGCAATCAAGCCCTTTCCATCAGTAGACGCATTATCGGTTCTCATCAAAATAACGGCTGCTGACGTAATCCATTCCAGTTGAGTTAAATTGTACTCAACTTCCGATAGCTCTACTCGAATCCCATTGAGCTGCACCTGATCGTCAACTCTCCCTACGTAATGTAATGCTCCATCAGCAGTTTGTCTCACCAAATCTCCGGTGCGATAGAGTCTCTCTTGTACTTGGGTATTGTTTGGATTATCAATAAAATTAGCCGATGTTAACTCGGTATTTTGGTAGTAACCACGAGCTAAACACCCACCACCAATATACAACTCACCGACAACCCCTAATGGCACTGGGCGCAGCTCTGAATCAAAAATATAGCCATTGCGATTGGGACCGAACTCACCAAGTGTAACCCTATCAGACATTGCACCTGATATTGCCGTGATCACCCCCTCAGTCGGCCCATAAGCATTAATAAGCAGACACGAAAACTGCTGCGCATACCACTGTTCTACCAGAGCTTTTGGTACAGCCTCTCCGCCAACAAACATAAGTCTTAGTTGACTCTGTCTGATAATATTCGACCACTCACCCTCGGTCAGAGTTTGCATCAATAGTGCAGGTGGCAGATCCGCAACTGTGATACTTTCGTCAAATATATAATTCAAAGGGTCAATCTGACTCTTAACCATGCCCGATTTATCATAAATATGACAGCAAGCACCACTTGCTAACGCCATAAACAGCTGTTCCAAAGAAGGATCGAACCCAATAGAGGAAAAACTTAATATGCGATCACTGTTAGTTATCTGGTACTGTTCAACCATCCCCGTAATATGCATCGCAAGTGCTTTATGCTCAACCATTACCCCTTTTGGTTCGCCAGTGCTTCCTGAAGTAAAAATGACATATGCCAGTTGTTCTAAATCCTTTTTACTATTCTCAAGATTTGAGACAGACTCAGCTTCCACCTCTTTTTCGATGAGATTTAAATTTAGAGTTCGGCATGTATCATTATTCGTGAAGTCATCAGCTGTTTTTTCATGAACGACAAGTAAATTAGGCGCTGCGCGACGAAGTAGCTTTGATTTTCTTTGCTCTGGTTGGTTTGCTTCAATCGGAAAATAAACTCCACCAGCTTTAAAAATCGCAAGCACAGTTATTACCCAATCAATAGAGGGCTCTAAACATACTCCAACCAATACTTCGTTACCAGTTTCATTGGTCGAGATTAAATATCTAGCTAGCTGATTGGACTTATCATTTACTTCTTTATAAGAAACTGTTTCACCCTGATAAACAACCGCTTTACTATCAGGTTTATCCATCGCAATTTTTTCGAATAACTGACAAACACTAGAATTTTTATCAGTGGTCAACAGCGAGCCTTTCAAGCGCTTAGACAAATTTTGTTCTTCGGTATCGCTTAACATCTTAATATCTAGCAAACTTTCAGCAGAACCTAGCAAACAATTCAAAATATTTTGATAGTGTTCGCTCATCCTTGTTATTGTTTCACATGAAAACAAATCCGTATTGTATTCAAAATTGAAACTTACCCCATCATGAACTTCATTAGCGTCAAGGCTAAGATCAAATTGCGCAGTTGAATGACTTACATCCGTTTCTTCATACCTTTCAAATGAAAAACCTTCATTACTACTAGTAGTATTTGTAGCCAGATTCAAACCAAACATAATCTGAATAACTGGGGAGTACTGGGTACTTCTTACAGGATTTAAGTGCTCAACAATCATTTCAAAAGGAATATCTTTATTTAAATGAGCATCCAATACTGTACTTTTTACCTCTTGGAAAAAGTCTTGCGTACTTTTCTTGGAGTCACAATCGACTCTTAAAACCAAAGTGTCTACAAAGAGGCCAACCATGGCTTCTAGCTCTTTTTGGCTTCTATTCGCATTAGGTGTGCCAATAACAACGTCAGACTTGTTGCTATATCGAGAAATCAGAATTGAAAAAGCCGCATATAACACCATGTATAGTGTCATTTGGTTATCAACTGCTAACTTTTTGAGTTGTTCCAATGTCGCTTTATTGATGAAAAACTCTACACTATCACCATTAAATGTTTGCAGTGCTGGTCGTTCATAGTCCAGGGGCAGCTCATGAACAACTGGAATGTTATTCAATTTATTTTGCCAATACGCTAGTTGCTTATTGGTATCTTTGCCACTCAGTAACTTGTTTTGCCAATGAGCATAATCAATATATTGAATAGGTAAAGGTAGTATTTCATCTACTTTCCCTTCCAGGACAGATTGATATTGTTGAATAAATTCCGCATAGATTATCCCGAGAGACCAGCCATCTGAAGCTATATGGTGACTATTGGTAACTAAGATAACTTGACCTTTTTCAGTTCGAATAGCCGTTGCCCTGAACATAAGGTCTCTATCAAGCGCAAAAGGCTTGTTAAGGTCTTGCGCTATGACTTCATCAATCGCCTTCTGCCTGTTCGCTTGTGGCATATCGAGTAAATTAACTTTGGTTAATTTGAAGTCACTTCCTTTTAGGACGCTTTGATAAACTTCCCTTGTTTCTTCATCAAATTGGTATACGGTACGAAGAGACTCATGACGTTCGATGATGCGTTGAAATGCAACTTCTGCAATCGCTTCATCAAATTCACCAGTAATTTTAATAAATTGGGGGATTTGATACTGTAAACTGCTGCCATTTAACTGATCAATGAACCAAAGGCGTCTTTGAGCAAAGGACAACTGATAGCCATCTTTGGTCCTATCAACTCTTTGTAAAGGTAGCTGAACTTCATCACTATCGGATTTGCGGCGATGCTCTGTAATATATTCGCTCAATAGGGCTACAGTCGGGGCAACAAAGACACTTGATAGAGGTAATTGTATTGACATTAACTGCTTTATACGCGACAACATTTTTGTGATAAGCAGTGAATGTCCGCCTAGTTTAAAGAAGTTTGCATTAATATCGATTTGCTTGTGGCCTAATACATCACACCAAATACCCAATAATGTTGACTCTTGTGAATTTCGGGGTGGTGTTAGTTGCTCTGACTCTTGACCCATTTCAGGAGTGGTAAGGATCAACTTCTGTCTATCAATCTTATTACTCGTATTGAGAGGCATACTGTCTAGAAACACAAACTGAGTAGGGATCATATATTCAGGACAATGTGCCGACATCCACGCTCTTAAGCTTTCACTATCCTCTTTACTCCTGTGCGCAATATAGGCAACCAATCGACTCGTCTCTCCCTCGAGCAAGAGTACTGCACAATGAGTAATCGCAGGGTGTTGAAGCAAAATAGCCTCAATTTCAGAGGTTTCAATGCGATAACCTCTAAACTTAATTTGATTGTCAACTCGACCACGATATTCAATTTGCCCATTATTCAAATAGCGACCATAGTCACCAGTCTTATATAACTTAAACGAACAGTCTTTATTAAAGGGGTTATCAATGAATTTTTCAGCGGTAAGCTCGGTTCTATTCCAGTAGCCCTTACCTACAGTTGGCCCCCCTATGACAATCTCCCCGTACAGCCCATGAGGCAGTACTTGATTAGATTCATCTAAAATGTAGACATACATACCAGCATTCGGCAGCCCAATAGGAACCCTGTCCAGGCTTTGTCCTGCAACTGCTAACTCCGAAAGTTCGGCAGTCGTCGCACTGACCGTGGTCTCTGTTGGTCCATAGGTATTTAGCAGCCGGACAGATTTGCCAAACATCTCTAACCACTTATTCACCAAATGAAGGGGAGCAGCTTCGCCACCAATAATGACTAACTTGACTGCGGCTGGTAATTTACGAGCAACACTTTCATCGCTCAGATAGGCAACCAACTCGTTCCAGAATGACGTTGGCAAGTTAATTACTGTCAGTTTATTCCTATCAACTTCGTCCAAAAAGCGATCCATTGTTGCAATCATTTCTTCGTTTCGAAGGTATAAACTTGCCCCGCTAATTAAACTCGGAAAGATTTCTTCACAGCTTGTGTCAAAGCTAATAGAAGAAAATTGTAGAACTTTGTCTTCGCTGTTAAGACTAAACTTCTCTGTGGCATTGTGGGCGTAATGACACAGACAGCTATGAGGGATCATTACCCCTTTAGGGGTGCCAGTCGTGCCTGAGGTATAAATAATATAGGCTAAGTCTTCTGGTCTTGTATTGAAAATTTGCTCTTGCGAACTTAACCCACTCTCTTGTCCCTCATCAGCCACTAACCAAGCACACGGCATCTCTTGTTGTTGCAACTTTAGCGAAAGCTCATGATTTGTCAGAACTTGTGAAATACCCGCATCTTTAATAATAAAATCAATACGTGTAAAAGGTAATTTGGGGTCTAAAGGTACATAACATGCACCCAATTTCCATACTGCGAACAAGCTTGCAATGTAATCTACAGAACGTTCAAAGTAGAGGCCGACTCGATCATGTTGCCGCACTCCATTAGCCTGCAATTGTTGGCTAAGTTGATTGATGCGCAGGTCCAACTGAGCATAAGTGATGCTATCATCACCACTAACGATTGCGGTCTTAGTTGGGAATCTACTGATACTGGCGTACACAAGTTCATATACACTGTTTTGTGAGCGTGGTAGTGCAGACTCTCCTCGCGCACTTTCCAGCACCTTAGCGCGTCCAGTATCAGAAATAATATCGAATTGAGATAGCTTCTTATTCGGGTTTTCAACAATACTTTTCAATAATTGCTCATAACAACTGGCAAAGCTTTGCATTGTGTCCTGTGAAAACAAAGACGAGTTATACTCAAAAGCAACCACTAAACGATCAACCAACTTACTGACATTCAGGTTTAAATCTAATTTAGAGGCACCATTGTCCCCACTTAGCAAAGTCACATATTGTGTTACCTTGCCTGTCGGCCATGGTGTATTTTGAAAATCAAAACCCGCCTGGAAGAGAATATTACGACTGGGATCTCTATCCGGGTTGACAGCTTCCACTATCGAGGCTATCGCGACATCAGCTTTATCATAATCAGATAAACAGTGATGCTTAACTTTATTCAAGAAACTCAAAAAGCTAGGGTCTTCGCCAAAGCTAGCTCTCATCGGTAGAACATTAGAGAAAAGCCCCAGTAATCCCCAAGAATCCTGTTCATTTCGATTAGCTGTAGCAACACCTAATACAATATCTTTTTGCCCTGACAGCTTACCCAGCAATACGTAAAATGTGGCGAGCATTGTCATAAAAAATGTAGCCTCGTGCCGTTTACCGAGGCTGTCTAATTTGCTGGTCAACTCTCTGTCGATAGGTAACTCAACGATAGCGCCTTGTGTCGAAACGATGCTTGGCCTTGCATGATCAGTCGGTAGCTCTAATGTCGGTTCAATATCAGACAACCGGCTTTGCCAATATTTCAGCTGCTCTTCTACAACGGCATCCGTAGAGCGTTTTCTTTGACGACGCACAAAGTCACCAAATGATTTTGGTAGCACCTCCAGCTTGGGAGTAGTTCCCTCCGTATATGAAACATAAAGATCTGAAAACTCTTTAAGAAAGACACCAATGGACCAACCATCAAAAATGATATGGTGAACGGTGAAAAGCAAGACATTCAACTCTTCTTCTATTTGAACCAACTCAAATCGGTAAAGCGGGCCTTTGGCAAAATTAAATGGTTGTTGCGACTGTTTGGCACTCAGTGCTAAGACCTTTTCCTGCCAATCACCCTCAGCCCGAAAGTCAGCCTTAGATATCTTGATTTCAACATCTTTTTTATCCTGAACCTTTTGAACAGGAAGATCATTTTTCATTAAAATAACTGAGCGTAAGGTATCATGCCTGGCCACTATCTCATTGACCGCGCTGACAACAGCTTGTCTATTCAGCTTTCCATGAAGACAAAAAGCCAAGGCAATATTAAAAGCAGTGCTAGTTAAATCCAGGTTCTGTTGAAACCACATAGACAGCTGTTCACTTGATAGTGGATAAACTGATTTAGCAGCTACTTTCGACTTTAATATTTTTGCCAATGCTTCGCGCTTTTCCTGCGCCGTCATATTATTAATATTATTATGATCCATATGACACCTTCTTAAATTAGAGCTAGCAATTCTTTATTAATTGCATCTATTATTTTTCGACGTTGTGTATTTATAAAAAAATGATCACCGTCATACATTTCCAATTTGTAAGTGGTCGCAGCATGAAGCTGCCACTTCTCAAGGCGTTCAAAAGAAATGCGCTTATCTTGTGTGCCACCAAAAACCGTCATTGGAACTTCCAATGGTTCTATCGTCTGACACGTATAAGACTCGCAAATACGCATATCAGAACGTAAAATTGGAAGTGCATAGGTAATTAATTCAGGGTTTTTTAGCACCTCAGAAGGTATGCCATTTAGCTTTAATAACGCTCTTAGAAACTCTTTATAACTCAGGTCACTGATACAATTAGGCTCTCGTATATGAGGAGCACCAGCAGCGGAGATAAACAAAGAGTCAGGTCGAACTCCCGCGCACTTCCACAGGGCCCTAGTCAATTCGAAAGCAATATATGCACCCATACTGTGGCCAAAAAAAACAAATGGCTTATCAAGATAAGGTAAAATTTGCTTTCGCAACTGTTCAACAAGTTCAATTAAATCAGTTAATAACAATTCATCTGAACGAGATTCTCGGCCTGGGTAGTGTATAGCTACAACCTCAATATCAGGTGGTAATAGGTTGCCCCAATCTTTGTAAACAGCCGGCCCTGAGCCGGCATAAGGAAAACAAAAAATACGGCAGCTTGCGTCCGGCCTTGGCTGAAAAACTCTCAGCCACTTGGACTTGTAACTTGTACTCGCATTCATCAAGTCATTCACCATTACTAGTTCACTTCATCAGTTATCGACTCATTCCACTGAAAAGCCTTTCTTCGCACAGAGTGAGACGTATTGGTTACATCTTGAATAATACGGCCGTCATTAAACCTGATAATTCGGTCGGCAACATTGAAGTAGTAATCGTCATGACTGATAACAATCACTGTCTTCCCTTTTGCTTTTAGTTCAGGGAGAAGGTCATGGTAGAAAATATCTTTAAATACCGGATCTTGATCTGCCGCCCACTCATCAAAGACATAAATATTTCTATCTTCAATAAATGAGATGAGCAATGCCAGACGCTTACGTTGACCAGATGACAATTCCACAGTGGACAACTTCCCATCTTCAACAGAAACTTTATCTGTCAGGCCGAGCTTAATCAGATACTCCTGCACTTTACTATCACCGGTCTTATTAAGCAGGCCGTAAAGATTTTTAAATAAGTAATAATCAGAGAAAATTGCAGAAATATTCTGACGATAATCATCCCTATTACTATTATCAATTGGCTTATTATTTAATAAAACATCACCACTTGATGGAGTGTAAAGTCCCGTTAAAAGCTTAACAAAACTGCTTTTACCACAACCATTTCCACCGATTACAAAAATGACTTCTCCAGCACCAATGCGCAATGATAGGGGACCTATTGAAAATCCCTTTTCACTGTCATTTTCTTTTTGGTATTTATATTCAACTTCGTTGAACTCTAGGCTATTAAACTCTGTCGGTTTATAGGGCTTACTGTCAGCTGATTTGACATCTGTCTCTTTGAGGCTAGATAAAGACAAATTCAATGAATTTATTTTATCCATTGCCACGTCAGCCTGATGAAACATGGGGATCGAGCCTACACTCGTAGTAATTGGCACTCTCATATAAAGAGCCATTAATACGAACCCCGTGAGAACACTTGTTTCATAAAATGTCACTAAAGGCGCTACAAACACAATTAAGCCTATGAGCGCTGAATAAATAAACTGCCCATAAGAGTCCGCAATCGCAAACACCTTATGCCAGCCCCAAGCTACATTCATCATCTCATCAGCAGTCGTGGTTAACTCTTGCTCGTAGAAATTATCTCTTCTGCTGCGCTGTAACTTTAATTCCTTGTTACCGTTGATGAGACAGTTGTAATGGTCAACTAGATCATCCCACTTAACCCGGCCATCTTGGAGCAATGGTCTCGTTTTTCTGGCAATAGCCTCATAAGTAATTACACCGATAGTAAATACAGCAAGATACGCAAGAGCCAGAGACCAAGAAAGCCAAAATAAGTAACCGAAGCAAGCCAGAATGACAGCGAGATTAGTGCACAGTACAGGGAACTCGGTTAGTGCCTCGGCAACCGTATGAATATCCTCAGTCAATGTTGCCATTAACTTCGATGAACCATGTTTTTCCAATTCACTGTAAGGAGAAGCTAAGAGCTGTTTACACAGCTCTAGTCTCCATTTTTTAACCGCCTTTACTGACAGCTTTAGTAAAAGTAAGCGAGACACTAACCCGGCTAGCAACGCTACAGAAGTTCCTCCCAAAAACAACCACACGAATAGTGTTAGAGGGTTAGAAATTTCCGAAATAGTGTCATTGATTACCGCAATAACTAACGTGCTTGCCGTACCACTTACTATGCCAGCAATAACCGAGAATATAAGTAACCCCGGTGAAAACTTGATTAAAAATGGTAGAACTTTCATTTTATTAATCTCATTATTAATATATTAAATAAGCTTCACTATTATTAGGATTAGGCTTCAGCTTCTGCATCAGCAAATTCAGCTAATAATGATTCCACTTCATCAACAGAAAGTTCATCAATATTATCAAGTATCCCTTCAGCACCATCGCCACTATCCTGTTCATCAGTATCAAAACTCTGATTTAGAATTTGGTCTCGGATTACTTTCGATAACTCTTTAATACTGCATCCTTTAAGCAAGTTATTCGTCTGAACAACAGCATCAATACTAACTTCAAGGCGATGCTTTAACTCAAGAGCTACAATTGAGTCGAGACCTATAGCAGTTAAAGAGATATTCATATCCAGTGTTTCAGGGTTGATCATCATCGTTTGACAGACAACTCGGTGTATTGTCTTTTGAAGTAGCTCAAGCTGACGTTCACTATCAAGTTCTATAAGATGGCCAGCTACGACTCGATTATGCTTGTCACTTTCACCTTCATCTTGCTCAGGCATTAAATCAGATAAGTAAGGTAAGCTTGCCAAATGAGGGAAACATTTACCCCATAATGACCAATTCATAGGCAGCGTAGCAATAATTCCTTTTTGCTGTGTTGAAATTAAATCCTCCAATAGGTTCATACCATCGATGAGTGGGATCATACCCATCCCATGCTCAAGAAGGTTTTCAAGGTTATGGGCCGCAGAAGCCATACCAACTTCAGCCCATGGCCCCCACCCTATGCTTAGCGCGGCTTTTCCTTGATAGTTTCTGTGCGCAGCGAGACATTCCAAAAATGCATTTGCCGCTGCATAATTTGATTGACCAGTTGAACCAATAGCGGAAGCCAACGATGAGAACATCACAAAAAAATCTAACTCATCTTCACCGGTCAACGTGTGCAGATGCCATGCACCGTCTATTTTCGCAGGCATGACATTACGGATCTGCGCTTCATCCAATTGAGTAAGCAGACCATTGTCTAGTATCCCAGCTGCATGCATAATCCCACGCAATGGAGGCATATCTGTACGAATAAATTTCAATAATTCAGCTACTTGCTCTTGGCTAGAGACATCTACTGCCCTCACTTCACAGCGAGTTCCTAGATTTTCCATGTAGGCAATTTCTGACATTGCTGTTTCACTAGGACGCCTCCGCCCAAGTAATACAATATTCTTCGCTCCTCTTTGGGCCATGTACTTAGCAATACTTAGCCCTAATCCACCAAGTCCACCGGTTATTATGTAAGTAGCATCCGCTTTAAATGCGGTGTTTTCTTGTTTATCTTGGGCTATATCTCCAACTGGGAATTCAACAGTAATATTTGACCCTGCCCCTTTCATCAAACCAGTAGCCAGCTCAGGGAGCTCTACACTTATCGAAGAATTACTAGCCGTTAATTTTTCTTCCGCGAGTAACTGAATAATGTCTTTTAAAATTGTAATGACTTTTTCTGGATGAGTTCTCTCCAGGTGGTGTATATCACAAGAGAAAAGTGATGAATAACCCGAGAGATTAAAGTTATTTAAATTTGCTTCCACACCAGATTCATTAACAGCCAAGTCGATATAACGACCAAAGCTATTTACTCCCTGAGTCGCTTTAGCAAAATCAAATCCACTCACACAGTTCGCAAAAACATGCACGCCATCTCCAGCTGTACCATGTTTGATTTCCTCAAATACACTTGGATTTGTGGCATCAAACACATGATCTGCACCTAGACTTTTCACCGTAGCGATCTTTTTAGAACTCGCAGTCGCATAAACAACAGCACCAAGGTGCTTAGCTATTTGAACTGCTGCATGACCATAAACAGAGTCAGCACCATGAATTAGAACGCTTTCTCCACTTTCAAGTTTTACTAACTCTTTCAAAGTAAACATAGAAAGTACAAAAGGTCTGTAAGAAGAGAACCCTTTATCATTGATATGGTTAGGAAGAGGCGCTAAGCGAGACACATCAACATTTGAATGCGATGCAAGCTTGCCATCTGTTACTGCAACAACCTTATCACCTACAGCGAAATCTTTTACTCCAGTACCAAGGTGTACAATTTCACCAGAGCAAAGTTCACCGTTACACTCAAGCTCAGAAGTATATTTCAGGTTATCCAATACCTTCCAAGCAGGTATAGTTGCTTTATTTACCCGAATTTCTACTTCACCAACGCTTGGCGTCCGCCTTTTGCTTTCAGATAAATGAGTAACAACACTGCCCTCTTGTCGACTAACCAACACATTAAATGATTGTTTGGTATCAAATGGCAGCGCCTGTGCATTGCTATTGCTTTCTTGAAGACTTAGCTTGTGAGGCTCTAAGCGCGCAACGTATCTGTCTCCCCCCCTGAGCACAACTTGATCTTCTTCATTATCAGAGTAAATCTCTTCACAAAGCAGTGACACCTCCAACGGTGAACTACTTTCACTAAGATCAATACGGCAGCAACGGAACTCAGGGTGCTCAATTGCAATTCCTTTAGCAAATCCTAGTAACGGAGATTGTGCGACTGACAAATGCTCCAGTTCGCCAGCGGCTTGCGCACCTGCGGTTACTAACCACAATCTAGGCCTACCTGGAATACCCACTTTCGAAATAGCTTGAATTGCATATGCAACGCTCAGTACGCCACATGTAAGATCTTCGGTAATAGTATCTATATTCGTATCTTCACTCGGAGCCGCATTTAAACTCCATAGATGAATGATGCCCTTGCAGTTTTTATTTGGTGCTGTAAAGAAATCATTGATTACCTTTTCAAAATCTGCTGTCGAAGAAGAGCGGATAGTAAATTCATTTTCAGATTGCACACCGAAGTCTGATCCAGACTTAACCATACATACTTGCTGATTATTATCCTGCATCCAGCTTCGAACCAAATCCCCAGTACTGCCTTCATCAGCAAAAACAAGCCACGCACCAGACTCTTTCTCATTACTCTGATACGTTGATTCACGCTCTTTTAATTGCCACTCGACATCAAAAAGCCAATTCTTCGGCTCAGTTGGTATATTACTAGTGCTATCAGACGCCAATGAGTTTTGTTTTAAAGCAATCCCTTCGGCAATAGCAAGCACTTCACCCGCTGCATTCAATATCCATGAATCAACTGTCACAGCTTTATCTTGCTTACTTTCACGCATTTTTGAGTAAACATACTCTGCATGCTCTAGTGATTTGAAAAGCTTAATGTCCCCAATAGATGAAATTTCAAATTGATTTGCTCTGCCTCCCAGGCACGTCAAACCAGTCTGCTCCACAGCCTCAAATATTAAGGGATGGAATAAATACTGTTCCATATCATCTATTGACGCTGACGTGTCTATTTTTGCCAGTGCACTATGATTTTTAATCCAAATAGTATCTAAAACTTGCAAAGCCGAACTATATTCAATGCCCACTTCTTGTATTTTGTTATAGAAAACACTGCCATCAAGTAAGTCATCTGGAGTCTCTTGTAGTGCCAGTATATTAAGCGGCTCAGGTTGCTCGTTTCGCTTATCTGCACTTGTTACATCAGCAGAAATTGAACTGATCCAGTTTTCCGATTTGCCCTCACTTGCTTCAGATTGATAGGAAAACAACGCCTTTTTCAAGCCTTTTTCATCTTCCAGTATTGATACTTGGTATGCGTGAGTGCTTTCACCAACTTCCAATGAAGCTAGACTATGGAAATTAATTCCACTTAACCCACTCATTTTCACTTTGCCAGCCTCTTCGTATGCGGCTGCTAGAGCAATTTCGAGTAAGATACCACTTGATAATTTGCTTTGACCGTTGACTTGTGGGCCTTTTACAAATGGGACAACTTGCTCATCAAGTAACACTTCCCATGTTGGGCTCGCAACAGGCATCTTGTTCGTAAGTAATGGGTGATAACTTGCTTGGAATAGGCCTTTTTGAAATGGCCCGTCTATCCAATATGCTTTTCTATCCCATTGATAATTAGGTATCGTTCTTAAGAACTTCCCTTTACTATTTAAGACAGACCAGTTATTGAACTTACGCTTGGTGTATAGTGCTGACAGTGTCAAATAGATAGATTTTTGATCGTCGTTTTCTTTATTTAATGTATTAAGAACAGTACCTTCTTGATCGACATTTTTGAGTGTACGAGTTGTGGCACCACTCACTACCGGGTGAGCTCCAACTTCCATAAACAGATCAAAGTCTGCTTTGGCAAGGGTTTCTATTGCAGCTGAAAAGGAAACCTTGTCACGTAAATTATCTCCCCAATAATTTGCATCCAGCAGCATGCCCTCACTAACCCAATCACCAGTGACCGTAGACACCATTGGCACTTTCCCCTGACGAGGCTTAATATTAGCTAGCTGATCAACGAGTTCTTTTTTGAGTGGTTCCATCTGAGGGCTATGGAATGCGTAGTTAACCGGTAACGGGATCACTGTAATCCCATCGCTTTGCAGCATATCAATTAAATTATCTACGCCTTCTGTATCACCTGAAATAACAACAGTGCCTGGCGCATTGACAGCAGCAATAGATACCCGATTTTCATAAGGCAGCAAGGCTTTTTCAATCTCTGCAACTGAAGCCTCCACGCTCACCATACGACCGTGACCAGTTGCTTTTTGCATAATGCGCGCACGATTGGCAATCAAGAAGCAAGCGTCTTCAAAGCTAAGGGACTCAGAAACGTATGCTGCCGCTATCTCACCCACACTATGACCTACAACGGCATCTGGCGTAATTCCGTATGACTCAAATAACTTTGCTAACGCCACTTGCACAGCAAATATTGCCGGTTGAGCATATTCAGTATCATTTAGCTTAGAATCTGACTCATCAGCCATTAATACTTCAATCAGTGACCAGGATGTATGCTTTGACAGCTCTTTATCGCACTGTTCAATAAAGCTACGATAAGCAGGCTCTTTATTGAATAATGTTCTACCCATCGCCCACCACTGTGAGCCTTGACCAGAAAAAACATAGGCCAATTTAGAAGCAGAACTTTCTTTATTCATGTACCCATAAACAATGTCAGCATGATGGTTTACGCTACTATAAGACTCTAAAGCCTCTGCAATCTCGTTCTTATCAAACCCAACCACTGCAAGCCTATGCTCAAAGTGAGTACGATTTTCAGTGAGCGTATGGTAAACGTCATCCAATGAGTTCTCAGCGGAACTGTCCAGCAAATAATCAGCCATTGCTTGAGCATTTGCTTTCAAAGAAGCCAAACTGTTACCACTTAAAGGTAAAACATGAATACGCTTGTGGTCGTCAGTGGTATCTAGCTCTGCATGAGGTAGTTCATGACTTGTATAATTATTTTCTTCTAATACCAGGTGAACATTTGTACCACCGACACCGAAGCTATTAACCCCAGCAAGAGCAGGTCTCGCATACTCAGGTAATTCCCCAATCTCAGTTTGAACATTTACACGTAATTCATCGAACGGGATTAACGGGTTTGGGTTGTTGAAATTCAGGCTTGCAGGAATTACCCGATTCTTCAAGATGAGCGCTGTTTTTATCAAGCTTGCGATCCCCGCAGCTGATTCAGCGTGGCCTATATTTGTTTTTACTGAGCCAATTGCACATTCAGTGCCTTCAACTGCACCAATCTTCAAAACTTCACCTAAGGCATTGACCTCTATGGGGTCGCCCAATGCAGTGCCTGTACCGTGTGCTTCAACATAGTTTAACTGACCAGGTGCAATTCCAGCATCTTCACATGCACTCAAGACGACTCGTTGTTGTGCCTCGCCATTAGGAGCAGAAATACCACTACTTTTACCATCCTGGTTGGATGCAGTGCCTTTAATTACCGCATAGATCGGATCATTATCAGCTTTTGCTTTAGATAGGGGTTTTAATAAAACTAATCCAGCACCTTCGGAACGAACATACCCATTAGCACTACTATCAAAGGCTTTACAGCGACCATCTAGCGCCATCATGCCCGCCTTTGACAACGACATAGTAACGATTGGTGACAATAAAATATTCACCCCGCCAGCCAATGCCATCTCACATTCACCAAGGCGCATGCTATTACATGCCATGTGTACTGCACTTAACGATGATGAACATGCCGTATCTATTGCCAATGCTGGACCGCGTAAGTCCATGAAATGTGAAATCCTACTTGCGGCATTTGTCAAAGCACTACCTAAACCAGCATAAGCATCAACTGAATTTTGTTCGCTGAACTGCATATGTGCATAGTCACTACCTGAGATACCAACAAAGACACCTGTTTTAGATTCGGCAATGCTTTCAGGTACAATGCCAGCGTCTTCAAAAGTTTCCCAACCAAGCTCCATCATCAACCTATGCGCAGGGTCCATGCGTTTAGCTTCTCTCACCGAGAGGTTGAAGAAGTTTCGATCAAGTTGGTCAATGCCTTTTAAGAACCCGCCTCTTTTTGTTGCCAGCTTGCCTACTGCGAGTGGGTTTTCATGATATAACGCTTCAACATCCCAACGCTCCAACGGGACAGTAGCAACTGACTCAAGACCATTACATAAATTTTCCCAATACTCTGCTGGCGTATTAGCATCAGGGAAGCGACAGCTCATACCTATGATTGCAATCGGCTCGTTTTGATTGTATTGGTTAATTTTATCCAATGAGAATTCAAGGTTTTCAGCGGCAAGACCTTGAACAGCAGAGTCACCTCCACTCATTTTCTCAATTTTTGCAGAAAGTTCTCTAATCGTTAGCTTTTCGCTGAGTAATGTAGGAGGGGGAGTGTATGCATAAGTTACTTCAATACTGCGAATTAATTTTTTTACTTCCTCAGTATTTAACGCACATTCAGAAAAGGACTGACTGTGACTTATTTCTTCGACCTTCTTGCCACTTAGCATTGCTATCTGTTCAATCAGCCACGCTTCCATGTTACTAATCGTTTCTTCAGCAGACTCAGCATTAGAAGATTGATCAACAGCTTGTTCAACGCTGTTATGTATAGTATTAGCTTGCCAAGCATGTATGACTTTGAATTGGTTGGTGAGGAATTTTTCTCGGCAAATACTACGCTGAATTTTTCCACTTGTCGTTTTAGGTATACCTCTGTGCATCAATGAAATGCTGTATGGTAGAATTTCATGCTCAGCAACAATACGATCGCGTATTGCATTAACAATGGCTTCATATTCAGATTCTGAATATGTCCCTTTCTTCTTTTCAAGCTTAGATACAACAACTAAGCGCTCTTCATCTTCTACATCTATCGAAAATGCAGCTGTATTATTTTTAGAAATGTATTCATGAGCACATTCTACTGTGTCTTCAATGTCACAAGCGTGGAAATTACCGCCTCGGATCAAAATAACATCTTTTAATCGACCACAAACAAAAAGCTCTCCTTGATAAAGAAAGCCTAGATCACCCGTTCTCAAATATTCAAGTGGGCTATCTTCATTGGCAATGCTTGCTGAGAAAATCTCGTGACTCTGCTCTTCATTATTCCAATATCCTTGTGCAACGCTTTCACCACCGACCCAAATTTCCCCAACCTCTAAGTCTGGCTTTTGTTTATGGGTGTCAGCGTCAACAATTTTAACTTTATAATCACCAATTACTTTGCCGGAAGATGCTATCGCTCTCGAGTTTTCATTTTGTGATTCGCAAATTACAGCACGATTATCTTTCAAAGCATCAATATCGAAATAATGGGCAATCGTCGGCTTTGACATTTCGCTACATGTAACCATTAATGTCGCTTCAGCAAGTCCGTAAGCAGGTTGAAATGCCACACTATTGAATTGGCAACTCGCAAATTTCTCACTAAATTCTCGGATCGTGGATGCTCTAACAGGCTCGGCAGCATTACCTGCATAGCGAAGGTGAGATAAATCAAGAGAATCTAACTCTTCGTCAGATATGTTTCTTACACAAAGATCATATGCAAAATTAGGAGCAATTGTGCCCTCAGCTTTAAAATCACTGATCGCTTGCAACCAGCGAAGTGGTTTTTGCACAAAAGAATCTGGTGACATAAGAATTCCATGATAGCCACCAAATAAAGATTTTAAGATACCAAAAATGAGACCCATATCATGGAAGTTCGGGATCCAACTGACAAAACTGTTTAGCTGAAATTCGCTATCAAGAATATTAGAGTGGTGCATCAAGTTCTTGTGACTTACCATTACACCTTTGGGAGTCCCTGTAGAACCTGAACTATATTGGATAAAAGCTAAATCATTTTCATCTAATTCAGGTTCAACCCACTGCTTTTCAATAGAAAAATCTACATCTTCAAAATTTAATAGCGTGTTTTTTTCAACGTCGATAGCATGGGCTGATAAATTCTGAGAGATCGTTTTTACGGTTAAAATAACCGAAGCGCCAGAATCATCTAATATACGATTTAAGCGCTCATGTCCAAATCCTGATTTAGGCACACTTGAAGGAACTGCTACCACCCCAGCATATAGACAGCCTAAAAATGCACTAACAAACTCCAATCCCGCTCGATAAAGCAATACGACTCGATCGCCTTTACTCGTATGCTTCTGTAAATATACCGCAATACATCGAGCTTGCTGATCAAGCTCTGCAAAGGAAATTGATGTTTCATCTCTGTTTTCAGATCTTGAATAATATTTCAGCAATGTATAGGCAAGGTCTGTATTCCGCTCTACAGCATATTGCTGCGTTAATTGAACCAGTGTTTTATGTGGCTTAAACGTGGAGGTCATTCTATTGCTCACTCTAAAGTATGATATTACTCATTCCATAAAGGCAAGAAAAACTTCAGTCTCGAATATATGGAATTTTTATTATTTGTTTTTAATCCTGCTTAAAACGCTGAAAAAACCACAAAAAACAATCACAAAAATGACACTAAAACTAAGAAAATCACCTTATAAACCTAGCAAGCATATAAGTTATAATTTTTATAAGACTTTACAAAAACCAAGAAAAGTCATTAAAAAAATGACTTAAAAAGACAAGTAAAGCTCACTCATTTAAAGATGTGATAGCGAACCTTAAAAAATAGAAAAGAAGTGACAGTGAATAAGCCAATAAATCCTTTTTTATTAAGTAAGTTCCTAATTGCAGCCTTGCATTTCACTTTAAACACTCAAAACCATAAGGTTCATCATGCATCAAACTAAAAATTCAGCAAATTCATCATGCAGTATTAAATGTTGAAATTCAATTACCCAAATGGGGAGGCTCAGCAACAATAAAAACATCACGCAACACCAAAAGAAACAATTAAGATAAAACAACGGGTGAAAATTAACATTTTATCAAAAAAATAAAATTGCATATTGCCTCCCTTACTCAATTGCAAATAAAGGGATAATGACTTATTTTGATAACTATTAAGTCGTCGTCTTAATATGAAAGAGCAGATTAGAAAACCTCACCATCAATGGGCTGTCGACAAATGATACATCTGCCTTGGTACTTTCTGGCGTATGCATCTATACATCTTATTCAGAGGCTGTTTTAAACATGAAGTAGGCGCGTTATAGCGTGTTTTGTGGTTTGCTTTGCCCTGCTGAGCCAGATAGTCTTGCAATCAACACTGACAGTAAGACTGTCTGACCTTGTAGCGGGGCCAAAAAGAAGGATTGAATGTATGACATCAAACATATCTAATAAGACTCTTTACTAGACTCAGCTCTTAGGTGAGCTGCATCTTAAACCCAATCGATATAGCGCAAACCCTAGCGCACATAAGTTTAAAACCACAGAAGCCTGAAATAAGCATCCGTGACAATTACGGATCCGCAATCAAAAGGAAAGTCAGCTTAAGTATTTTCAGAAATCCTTCCGAAGGCGCTTGGGGCTGCTGTATTGATAGTTCGCGTCATCATACAGCTCTTACTAACAATGCTGGCACGCCGGGTTTTCTGCACTATACGTGTACCTGCACGACTGCATTTCACAAAATGGCAGAATGCATTTGTGTGATAACAAAGCGACTCAAGCGAATAAATACCAATGTACATTCACGCACCAGGCCAGCATGACTGAAAACAGACCTTTACACTTACTATCGTTTTCCGGTGGCTATGTATGATTTTCGAAGGTTTTAGACTCACGATTGAGAGCCTAGGGGATAAAAGTACATTGCTAGCAATACAGACGAAAATAAATGACAGGAAAGAGCATGTTTGCTCTGTACAGGGTCAGGGTCAAGAGGGAGAGCACGCAAAATCATAATTAAATAGTTTTAAAATTCAAAAACTTAGATTTATTCATAACGTTTTAATTCATCAAATTACAGAACACTATGAGTGTTTCCCTTGCATTTTGTTCGAATACACCACCTTATTGTCATATCAGCTTTCATATTGGCGCAGCCTCAAACAGCTCGCGCCAACGTACCATTAATTGCAACAATACTAATCAGAGTTAATAACTAAACTGATTCGAACAAAAACCATACAAAGAAATCAATTAGCGTAAAAATCGCAACAAAAAAAATTATGAAATTTTTACTAAAAGTAAGTTTCAGGAGAGAAATCTCGCTGAACAGGTGCATAAGTCACCACATTTTGAACGAAAAACACGTTTTTTGCTTGTCAAAAGTGCAGCTTAAAAGCCAGAAGAAAGTGTGGTAATGACAATCATAGTTCACCTCGCGTCTTATGGGGTACGCTGGATATATGTATACAATCACAGTAGACAATAGAGGTTAACTTATAGCCAACGCGTTCATCTCGGCCACTTTTGAAGTTGAACTTTACTTTGTGCATCTTTTCTCTTTCCAGAAGCGTAGAGCAAATACAAGTGGTATGCTGCGTCAATATATAAAGAAAGGTATTGATTTGAGACAAATAAGTGATAAAAATTTCGATGTCGTGATAAATTTCCATCGAAACCACCACCAGATGCTTGCAATTGATGAGTTCAGTCATTGAGAAATACGGTGTATTTAAAACCTTATGTGCTGATTGCGCTGGAATATTCGGAGGCTCTCAATGTAGCCACTTGTAGTGGTCTAATAGATCCGGACACATTGACAAGAGACAATAATGTCAAACATCGCGCGCTCCTTGGCAACGCAAAAACGACAATACAATTCATACCCTAAAGAAATTAAATAAGTGGCAGCCACCTTAGTCAGTGAACAAGGTTATGCAGTAGCTCAAACCGCAGAAGCAGAAGGCGTCAGTACCCGTTTTCTTTACACGTGGAAGGAACATATTGAACAAGAGCAGGCTGCACAGCTCGCTGAATGATATGAGTCCAATCGAGCATGAAAATGACAAAAAGAAGTATTCGCTTGGATTTGACCAGTACAGTGAATTAGTTACAAAAAACCCGGCTTATATAAGCCGGGTTTTTCAGTTCATTCAGAAGTAGCGATTACTTCTTCTTCACTGCCTTTTTGTTAGGCAGGTCAGTGATTGAACCTTCAAAGATCTCAGCCGCCAGGCCGATTGACTCGTTCAGCGTTGGGTGAGCGTGGATAGTCAGTGCCACGTCTTCTGCGTCTGCACCCATCTCAACTGCCAGGCCGATCTCGCCCAGCATTTCACCAGCGTTGATACCAACCATAGCACCACCGATCACGCGACCAGTCTCTTTGTCGAAGATCATCTTAGTCTGACCTTCAGTACGTGCAGAAGCAATCGCACGACCAGATGCAGCCCACGGGAATACCGCAGTTTCGATGCTCAGACCTTGCTCTTTCGCTTCTTTCTCAGTCACACCAACCCATGCGATTTCTGGGTCTGTGTAGGCGATTGAAGGAATGCACTTAGGATCGAAGTAGTGTTTCTTACCAGAGATCACTTCAGCAGCAACGTGTGCTTCGTGAACCGCTTTGTGCGCAAGCATAGGCTGACCTACGATGTCACCAATCGCGTAGATGTGGTTTACGTTAGTCTTCATTTGCTTGTCAGTATTGATGAAGCCACGCTCGTCAACCGCAACGCCCGCTTTGTCTGCGTCAAGCAGCTTACCGTTAGGCGTACGACCAACCGCAACCAATACTTTGTCATAGCGTACCTGGCCTTCTGGTGCTTGCTTGCCTTCGAAAGAAACGTAGATTCCGTCTTCTTTCGCTTCAACCGCAACAACCTTAGTAGACAGCATCACGTTGAACTTGTCTTTCACGTACTTCTGGTAAATCTTGATAACGTCTTTGTCAGCCGCAGGTACCAGCTGGTCTGCAAATTCAACTACGTCGATTTGCGAGCCCAGTGCACGGTACACTGTACCCATTTCAAGACCAATGATACCACCACCCAGAACAAGTAGCTTTTCTGGTACGTCTTTTAGCTCAAGCGCGCCAGTTGAGTCAATGATACGCTCATCTTGTGGGATGAAAGGCAGGTTTACAGGCTGAGAGCCCGCAGCGATGATGGCGTTGTCGAAGTTTACTGTTGTTGTGCCGTCTGCACCTTCAACCGCGATAGAGTTAGAGCCGGTGAATTTACCGTAGCCGCTAACTACTTTAACTTTACGCATTTTCGCCATGCCAGACAGACCGCCTGTCAGCTGACCAATTACAGACTCTTTCCAGCTACGGATTTTGTCCAGGTCGATTTGAGGAGCACCGAAAGTCACACCGTGTGAAGCCATTTCAGCCGCGTCGTCGATTACCTTAGCAACGTGTAAAAGTGCTTTTGAAGGAATACAACCTACGTTCAAGCACACACCACCCAGGGTATCGCGAGATTCGATCAATGTAACTTCTAAACCTAGGTCTGCTGCACGGAATGCTGCAGAGTAACCACCAGGACCACCGCCTAGTACAACAACTTGAGTTTTGATTTCGTTGCTCATGTTATTACCTTAACTATTATTCGAACGGGACTCTACTCGAGTGAGTATCCGCACCCAATTGTGCCTGATCATCGGCAAGCGCTGCCACCAACAATCAGAGAGAGTTTTTTGTTGCGCGAAAGTGTATCATTCGCACCCACAGATGTCCCGCCCAAATATCAGACAGGACAGTAAAAATATGACAAAACCGCATAACCTGAGTCATGCGGTTTTGCTTTGGCTTACATTACCAGCTGACGAATGTCGCTCAGGTAATTGGCCAGGGTCACAGTAAAGCGGGCTGCCAACGCACCGTCAATAACACGGTGGTCGTATGAACAGCTCAGCGGCACCATCAGGCGCGGCTCAAACTCTTTACCATTCCACTTCGGCTTCATCTCAGACTTAGACACCCCTAAGATAGCCACTTCTGGCGCATTTACGATTGGCGTAAATGCCGTACCACCGATACCACCCAGGCTCGAGATAGTGAAGCAACCACCCTGCATGTCAGCCGCAGTCAGCTTACCTTCGCGGGCCTTCTTAGATACGTCCATCAGCTCGCGAGACAGCTCGATGATGCCTTTCTTGTTGACGTCTTTAAAGACAGGCACAACCAGGCCATTTGGCGTATCTACCGCCACACCGATGTTCACATACTTCTTCAGGATCAGGCTTTCACCGTCTTCTGAAAGTGATGAGTTAAAGGTTGGGAACTCTTCCAACGCTTTCGCTGCGGCTTTCATCACGAATACCAATGGGGTGATCTTCACGCCCATTTTCTTCTTCTCAGCCAACACATTCTGTTCTTTACGGAATGCTTCCAGCGTGGTGATATCAGCTTCATCGAACTGAGTCACGTGCGGGATCTGAACCCAGTTACGGTGTAAGTTAGCGCCAGAGATCTTCTGGATGCGAGACAGTTTCTTCTCTTCGACTTCACCAAACTTACTGAAGTCGACTTTTGGCCAAGGGATCAGACCCAGTTCACCACCACCTGAGTTACCGCCTTTGCTGATCTCGCCAGACTCAACCTTACGAACCAGTTCTTTCACATAGTTCTGAACGTCTTCTTTCAGAACACGGTTCTTACGACCTGTGCCTTTAACGCGTGCCAGGTTAACACCAAACTCGCGCGCCAGACGACGTACTACAGGCGATGCATGCGCATAATCATCATTGGCCACAAACTCGTCTTTCGCTGCACTTGGTGCAGGCGCTGCTGCAGGTGCCGCTTTTGCCGCAGGAGCCGGTGCTGCTGCAGGCGCAGCAGGCGCTGATGCTACCGGTGCTGGTGCCGTTGCCGAAACCGTTTCAAAAACAAAGATCAATGAACCGGTTGAGACTTTATCGCCAGCCGCCACTTTGATTTCTTTGACTGTACCGGCAAATGGCGCTGGCACTTCCATTGAGGCTTTGTCGCCCTCTACGGTGATCAGCGACTGCTCTTCTTCAACGCTGTCGCCCACAGCAACCATGATTTCAGTGACTTCAACTTCGTCGCCACCAATATCCGGTACCTGTACTTCCTGCAGTGAAGGCGTCGCTTCAACAGGAGCTGCCGCTGGTGCGGTTTCAGCTGCAACGGGGGCTGCTGCACCCGCTGTTTCAAATACAAAGACTAAACTGCCCGTTGCGACTTTGCCGCCAATTTCAACTTTGATTTCTTTGACTGTGCCAGCAAATGGCGCTGGTACTTCCATTGACGCCTTGTCGCCTTCAACAGTGATCAAAGATTGCTCAGCTTCAACACTGTCGCCAACCGCAACCAGGATTTCAGTGACTTCAACTTCGTCGCCACCAATGTCTGGCACGTGAACCTCTTTCACTTCAGCAGTTGCCGGTGCAGGCGCAGCAGCAGCCGGAGCTGCTACTGGTGCCGCTTCAGCAGCAGGCGCTTCGCCAGCTGCTTCAAAAACCATGATCAATGAGCCAGTCGATACTTTATCGCCTTCGCTGATTTTGATTTCTTTAACCGTACCCGCTTGCGCAGCAGGCACTTCCATTGACGCTTTGTCGCCTTCAACGGTGATCAGCGACTGCTCTTCTTCTACCGTGTCGCCAACGCTGACCAAAATCTCGGTTACTTCAACCTCATCGGCGCCAATATCTGGTACATGAATTTCGATTGCCATCACTTAGCCTCTTATGCGTAAAGTGGGTTGGTTTTGGTTGTGTCGATATCAAATTTCTTGATAGCGTCTGTTACTACTGATTTTTCAACTTTGCCTTGCTTAACCAGCTCGCTCAGTGCAGCAACCACGACATAGCCTGCATTCACTTCAAAGTGACGACGCAGGTTTTCACGGCTGTCTGAACGACCGTAACCGTCAGTGCCCAGCACTTTGTAAGAAACGCTTGGCATGAAGGCACGAACCTGATCGGCATAGCTCTTCATATAGTCAGTGGCAGCAATTGCAGGCGCTCCGCTCAATACCGTTGTGATGTAAGGCACTTTTTGCTCTGCATCCGGGTTCAGCATGTTGAAACGCTCAGCGTCCTGACCGTCACGTGCCAGCTCGTTGAATGAAGTCACAGAGAATACGTCTGATGCAATGCCGTAATCGTCGCTCAGGATCTGCGCGGCTTTACGTACTTCGTTCAGGATAGTGCCTGAGCCCATCAGCTGTACTTGGGCCTTATCGCCTGTATAGCTTTCGAGCTTGTAGATACCTTTACGGATACCGTCTTCTGCACCTTCAGGCATCGCTGGCTGATGGTAGTTTTCGTTCATCAGTGTCAGGTAGTAGAAGATATTTTCCTGCTCCGGGCCGTACATACGACGAATACCGTCTTGCAGAATAACCGCTACTTCAAACGCGAACGTTGGGTCGTAAGAAATACAGTTCGGGATCGTGCCCGCCTGAATGTGCGAGTGACCATCTTCGTGCTGCAACCCTTCACCGTTGAGCGTTGTACGACCTGCTGTTGCACCTAGCAAGAAGCCACGTGCCTGCTGGTCGCCCGCCATCCACGCCATGTCGCCAACACGTTGGAATCCGAACATAGAGTAGTAGATGTAGAACGGGATCATTGGCAGATCATTAGTGCTGTAAGACGTTGCCGCAGCCACCCATGAAGACATTGCACCCAGCTCGTTGATACCTTCTTGCAGTACCTGACCAGACGTCGCTTCTTTATAGTAAGAAACAATGTCGCGATCCTGAGGTGTGTAGTTCTGACCATGTGGGTTATAAATACCAATCTGACGGAACAGGCCTTCCATACCGAAAGTACGCGCTTCATCGGCAATGATAGGCACGATGTTTTTACCTACGCCTTTGTCTTTCAGCAGGATGTTCAACGCACGCACATAGGCCATAGTGGTTGAGATATCACGCTTTTGCTCTTCCAGCAGCGGCTTGAATGCATCCAGCTCTGGCAGCGTTAGTGCTTCTGTGAAGTTAGGCAGACGCTGAGGCGTGTAACCATGCAGTGATTTACGACGGGCATGCAGGTATTCATACTCTGCAGAGCCTTCTTCCAGTGTCAGGTAAGGCAGGTCTTTGATTTGCTCGTCAGATACCAAATCTTCCAGGCCCAGACGTGAACGCAGGTGCTCAACGTGCGTCATGTCCATTTTCTTCACCTGGTGGGCGATGTTTTTACCTTCCGCCGCTTCACCCATGCCGTAACCTTTTACAGTCTTAGCCAGGATCACAGTCGGACGACCTTTGGTGTCTTGTGCCGCTTTAAATGCAGCAAACAGTTTAGAAGGCTCATGACCACCACGCTTAAGCGCAAAGATCTCTTCGTCTGTCATGTCAGCAACCAGTGCAGCAGTCTCCGGGTAACGACCGAAGAAGTGCTCACGTACATACGCGCCATCTTTGGCTTTATACGTTTGGTAGTCGCCATCGATGGTTTCATTCATCAGCTGCAACAGTTTACCTGTGGTGTCTTTCGCCAGAAGCTTATCCCAGCCTGAACCCCACACGACTTTAATCACATTCCAGCCAGCACCTTTGAACAGACCTTCCAGTTCCTGGATGATCTTACCATTACCCATTACCGGACCATCCAAACGCTGGAGGTTACAGTTGATCAGATAACACAGGTTATCCAGCTTCTCACGGGCCGCAAAAGAAATCGCACCACGAGATTCCGGCTCATCCATTTCACCGTCGCCCAGAAAGGCGTAAACACGCTGCTCGGCAGTGTCTTTCAGGCCACGACCGTCAAGGTATTTCAGGAAACGCGCCTGATAGATAGAAGCGATTGGACCCAGACCCATAGATACGGTCGGGAACTGCCAGAATTCAGGCATCAGTTTAGGGTGCGGGTAAGAAGACAGACCTTTACCGTCTACTTCCTGACGGAAGTTATCCAGCTGCTCTGCAGTCAGACGGCCTTCAACGAATGCACGGGCATAAATACCTGGTGAAATGTGACCCTGATAGTAAACCAGGTCGCCGCCGTCTTTTTCATTCGGTGCGCGGAAGAAATGGTTGAAACACATTTCATAAAACGCTGCTGACGACTGATACGACGCCATATGTCCGCCCAGCTCCAGATCTTTCTTGGAAGCGCGCAGTACGATCATGATCGCATTCCAGCGGATGATTGAGCGAATACGACGCTCAAGATTCACATCCCCCGGATAGGCAGGTTCCTGATCTGCCGGGATAGTGTTGACATAGTTGGTCGTAATGCCCGTTGGCATATCAACGCCATCCAGACGCGCCTGCTCAAGTACCTGCTCAAGCAGGTATTGTGCGCGCTCTACGCCTTCTTCTTTTACAACCGACTCAAGCGCCTGCAACCACTCTTTGGTTTCTAGCGCGTCTACGTCAAATTTATTGACTTCAGACATATGGAGTGTTCCTTATGTTTAAAATACGAATTTATTCTATAGCGTTAGCTTACGGCTCTGTTTTATATATTACTGCGCTTTGGTACGACGCAAGCTGCGCTCAATACGCGAGCGCTCTCGTCCAGCTTCCAGCAACGCCTCCTCAATAAAGGCTAAGTGTGCGTTACTGGCCAGTCGTGCCTGCTCAGGCTTGCCTTCGATCACCGCGTTTTTTAACACTTCGCGATGGTGAGCAAGCTGTTCACTGGCATCCGGCTTTTGCACCAGCACCGTTAAGTTCTGCAATACATTTTGTTCCAGTAAAGACTGCATACCCCGCATCAGGTGCAGCAACACCACGTTATGTGATGCTTCTGCGACGGTAAAATGGAAAGTGTTGATGGCTCTGGCTTTTTGCACCAGGTCATCACCAACACTGGCAATGTCATCAAAGCTCTGTTCCACTTTATCGAGATCGGTTTGCGTACCACGCATGGCTGCATAATAAGCTGCGATGCCCTCCAGGGCATGACGAAACTCCAGCAAATCAAACTGTGACTCGGGGTGTTTACTGATCAACTCAAATAAGGGATCAGTCAGACCTTCCTCAAGCTGATTTTTCACATAAGTGCCGCCACCCTGACGTCGGGTAACCAGCCCTTTAGCTTCAAGCTTTTGAATTGCCTCACGCAGTGAAGGTCGCGACACTTCAAATTGCTTGGCCAGCTCACGCTCCGGCGGCAGCTTTTCACCTGGCATCAATGACCCTTCGAGGATCATGTTTTCCAGTTGTTCCAGAATCACATCTGATAGTTTCGCTGCTTTTATCTTTAAAGACATTGATTAAACGCCGAGTTTATTGGTGAACCCCCAAGCCAGCTGTACATGCACTGCCTGTCAAAACACAGGCAAGGCGCTGATCCAGCTCACTCTTTACTTAAACAGATCCGGTAAGCCCAACCCTAAAGGTAAATTGGTCATACCAAATTTGTGCACTACGTTATCAAAATCAAGCGCAACTGTCAAAATTCGGCGCTTTGCGGCTAAAAGTAATACAGAAAAGCCCGCGCAAAGTGACTAAACTTTATACAAGTTAAATGATTTAAAAAAGGAAAATAAAATGGTCAGACCAGATAGAAAAACCAACTATAGGGTTACGTCATACTTGTCCAGGTGACACATCTGTGAGGCTGTGAAAATAGCAGTATGGTTATTAGGCTGCGAGTTGGGCCTGCATGGAGAAGACGTAAAATTTCAAAGCTTAAGGAAGGCAACGCACTGGCAACCGGAGATATTAGGCAGCCAGTGCATTATTTAGTTAGGCACTAACGCTCAGAATGGACACTCTGGGATAACCGGACGTACTTGGGTAATAACGGATCCATGTTTTTTTCCCAGACAGGGCGGCAGCCAAAGCAATCGCAACCCATGCGTCGGTCTTCGCATCGCCCACTTTACCCAGTTCAAGCCAGTTATCATGAGATTCAATACGGATCAAAGCCAAACCGCCTGAGTTAACATACACTTTGGTCACTTTGGGGTAGGTATCTACGTAGCTATTTGCCTGTGCTTTAAAACCAGTCACAGATAAGATGAGAAGTGCGAGTACTAAAACTATATTTTTCATTATTAGATTTCCTTGTTTGTTATTATGTGCACCGCGTTATTATGTGCACCGCGCACTATACTTATCCGTGCCTATTAGATCAACAAAAAACACAAAAAACAAAACAAAACCATATACATATCAAAAACTTGATGTTTTAGGTAGCGTAAAGCACCACCTCCAAAAGCAGGCACAAAGCAATACACGTTTACTTCTGTGTATGTTAAAGTCCGTCCCGAAGCTAATAACAAAGGAAATACAATGAAAAAGCTAATAACAGCAGCATGTACGCTACTTCTTTCTGGTCAGGTGTATGCTGGTGCGCAAACCAGCCTTGGCCAGATTCAAACAATCTATGTAAACAACAGCTGGACTATGGTTCACGGCAGCAGCATCACTGGCAACCCGGACGGCTGCTCAAACCCAGAGTACTATGCAATCGTTCCTTCTCATCCTAACTACAATGCGATGCATGCCACCTTACTGGCTGCCAAATTTGCGGGAAAGAAGGTTCGTTTTTGGGTTAGCGGTTGTTCAGGTCAAAATAACAGACACCCAAGAATTCACAGCATCTGGGTATATTAAAACCAAGCTGATGGGGTTTTTTACGCCCCATCACTGTCGCCCAGATTGATATAGAGTCTCAGCGCGTCCTTATGTTGAATGCCGTCTTCAATGATAGGCTCGGCGTAATGACGCACAAAATGGCCCTTAACCACACTGCCTACTCTAAACCCCAAACGCTGATAGTAGGTTAACTGATAACCAAACGTCCCCGTGCTCAGCTCTGCCCGAATGACCTGTTTCTCAACTAGCTCTGCCAGCACATATTTCAGCAGTTCAGTGCCAATCCCCAGCTGTTGGAAAGCAGGAAGTACAGACACATTAAAAATCTCAACACACGACGCGTTTTTTGGCCCAACCACACAGGCAGCAACAATCTGTCTTTGTGCTTTGACAACATAGCACCAGGCATCCTGCATATACTGACGAATGTTATGCTCCGAAGGATCCGCCTCGAGTAACAAAGCCAGGGGGACTTGTGAAGCAGTGATTTCTGTACAGAGCAATTTAACTTCCTTATTTTATGAGCCAGTAAATGCTACTCCTTTGTAACCCTATTAAACAGCGGATGCAATTGTGACGATGGCGCTCAGTATATTTACTTAACATATCAACATGAACCTTTTTCAGGTAAAAACGATACACAACAAAGTAGAGATGCGCTAATGTGAATCTTCAACACAAAAAGTTAACAAAAAGGTAAAGGAATAGCATGAAAACCTCATTTGTCGCACTCACCATGCTCACCCTGGCCAGTACCAGTCAGGGCGCTGAGCTGACCCAATCTGACTTTAACCGCTACCTGGATTTTAACTGGGGCGAATGCCCGGCGCAGTTTCAATCCTCAGATGGCAAAAACACCTGTACGCTGGCCGACGTGCCTCTCAACTGGCAGGCACCCGAAGGCAAAAAAATCTCCGTACTGGTCTCAAGATACCCTGCAAAATCGGCAAACAGTAAAGGGCAAATTTGGCTGTTACAGGGAGGTCCTGGAGGATCAGGGAGCTTTTTTGTGCAACAGTTAAACACCACCTTGGCGCCTTTTACCGAACACTATGATTTATTCGTACTGGAACATCGCGGTGTTGGCTGGTCGACTCACCTGGCCTGCAGTAACCCGGTTGTCAGCGATTATGCTCAGTATGCCCAAACTTGTTTTGATGATCTCCATCAGCAATGGGGCGATGACCTGTTTGAGTTTAATACCACAGCAGCGGCGCGAGATCTGGAGTATGTGATCGGCAAAAGTAAAGTGCGAGACTGGCAACCCAGCTATGTGTATGGTGTCTCTTATGGCACGCTGTGGGCACAAAGATTCAGTCAAATTGCCCCAACCGGTGCTCAGGCCATTATTCTCGACTCCGTGTTGCCACCTGCCGAATTTGGTAGTGACCTTTGGGATGAAAACTTTAACGCGACACTGGACGATTTGTTAGCCTACTGCCAGCTTGATACAAGGTGCCAGTCGCGATTAAATTTCAGCTCACTGCCGCAGCTCAAAGCGCGTCTTAATGACATTTTTACCGCCCAGAGTTGCGCGGGACTGGATTTTGACCGCCAGACACTGCAAATGCTCTCGATCCTCGGCTTGTCACGCTCAGTAGAACAAATACTCATACCCACACTACATCGTCTTAATCGTTGCAACAGCAACGACGTAATAGCACTGAATAACCTGCATAATTTTATCTTTAAAGGCCTGGGCAGGCAGATCATGCAACTCCCGGCAAAAGACCCGCTCGGTTTTTCACAGGTGGTCTCAAAGCTCATTACACACAATGAAATTAATCATGTGCAACGCGATTTGCATCGCAAGCAGGCTTATTGCCAGGACGCCATTGCCTGCTACCCGGATTTTATGAACTACCGGATTCACCTGGACAAGCAGGTTTGGGGTAATCGTTACACTGATCCCTATGTGTATCAACCCATGCACCATTACATGCCCACACTCGCGCTCAATGGTGATTTAGACCCGCAAACGCCACATACCTATATATCGCTGATCCAAGACGCCTTTACTAACATTAATCAGCGTTATGTTGAGCTTCCTCAAACCCATCATGGGGTACTTTTTGTCAGCCACACCCATGACGCCAGTACCAGCACCTGTGGCGCAGAGATCATGAAAAATTTTATTGAAGATATCTGGAGCCAACCGGATACCGGCTGTATCGCGCATTTGCAGGGCCTCAACTTTACCGCTTCCGCGATGGCAAGCCATGTACTGTTCGGTACTCCAGATGCCTTTGATGGCCAGCCTGAGATCATGTCAGAGGTCGACATTATGCAGTTAAAGCAATCTGATCCAGCCGCATTTGTGCAGGCCTACGCCACCTTTATGCCGCTTATAGATTTCTGATTAAATTTATTTGCGATTAACACCATGACTGAAACCGCGTTATCCGGTTTCAGCCATGGGCTCGCAGGGTATATCAAAATCAACATGATAGTGTTCATCATGACGAACCCAGGACGGTTTTTTAGAAAACTGAATATGGGTTTTCAGATATTCCCCATATTGTGTACTGAACAAGTTTGGCTGTAGTTTAGGATCAAAAATAACGCGCCACAGATCGTGGCCACGACGCTTGGCCTGTTTGTGCAATGCAACAATATGCGCCGCCATCGCTGCATAATCTATCTCCAGGCCGTCAAACTGATCATGCTCATCAAACTCAATGAGATAACCAAACTTGTTGAACGGATGCGTGGGTAAATGCACTGACTGACCAGCTTCATCAATGACTGGCGTCATAAAATCTACTGATAAACCATTGCGATGGGTTTTGTGTGGCCTGAACCGCCCCCCTTCGGCAAAGCCTGTCTCTGCGTACTTATAGACTTTATCTGGGTGTGTAGTTTCCAGCGCCTGATAAGAGGCTGTCACAATTTCATACACCTCTGAATGCACATAGGTGCGCCCTGCCAGGCGTGCAAGCTGACTGTAACCTTCGAAGTTGTTCCCGGTGTATGGCAGTTCAACCCCGCCGCTCAACGAGCCCCGTGCCGTTGTGCCATAGCAAGTGCTGGTTTTAGCGTGCGCCAGCACAGGTTTAAGCATCATTAATAGCAATAAATAGTGATATTTCATCACGCCAACATAGCTGCCTTAAGCTGAATAATTACTGACAAAAGCAGATGCTTTTCTTGCTAAAAATGTACCGTTAATCGCTAATTTGCAATGTTCAGCTGGGCCTAATATCCACAGACCCAGCAGTTTTAAAGGGTTTAAGGGAAAGTAACTCTCAGTGGTGTCAGTTTAAACGCCCCCTGCTTTGCCTCGTTAAGGCCCGTCAAAGCAATAAAGCTGGCTTGAGTTTGGCGCTGATATTCATGCTCAGCATAGCCAAGCTGTTTTGCCTGTTCGGGACTACCAAGAAGGCTGTGTTCAAAAGCAAAGTTCATCAACCAATACGTCTCACCGTCACGGTAATAGGTATTACGGTTAAGAAATGCCCCATGCTGCAATGGAATGTCCCAGGCAATTTTTGTCTGTATCTGCTCCGAACCTGGCGCACTTTGGTAACTTAGCGTGAAAAAGGGTGCCAAAAAAGCTTTGGCATTTTCACGCAGCGACCCCAGCTCGTAAACCGGATTTGCCCAGTTCCAGACACCGAAGTCGGTTGCCGTAACATTCAAACCGTCTTGTACAACGTCCTCTTTAAACAACAAACGGGTGATATAACCATCTAGTATTAGCTCTCCCTTGATAGGCAAGATCAGATGTTCAATATCCGCCCAGGGTCCACCATAGCCAGGGTGATCGCCATGACTGTAGTCACAATCCCCAAACCGAGAGTTGAGGCAATACACAATCTCATTGTCAGCTGAAACCTGATTGAGATCGCTGGGGTGCTGCATCTTCAGCTCATAAGGAAGGTGGTTTGCATCATTGTGCTGCAATAAGTTCAACAGTTCAGTTCGACTATAAGATAATTGGGTTAAAAACCTCTGCAACTTCCCCCCAATCAGTCGATCGCTATTTACCCATATATTCAGGGGGTTACTATCTTGCAACCGAGCCAGTGCCTCACGCACGGGCAAGTCTGCCGCCCAGGCTTGTCGCTGGCTCTGACCGCGCTCAGGGAAAAAAACACCACAGTGTAAAGAGCGCTCACCTGAGTAGATATCAAAAAACACAAACTCCAGATCGCTTGCCGCGAAACGCGCCCTAAGATGCGGCTCCCCTTGCTTCTCTATAACATCAAAACCGAGAAATCGTAACGAGGGGTCTGGGGCCAAAGCGGATTGACTGAGTAAATACTCGCTCTGTGCACCACTGTGGGTGTTCAGTGCCACGCTACATTCGTTTTCCACCAGATGAATACTGGCCAGACTCGCGTGACTGAATACTAAAGTTGTCAAAAAGAAAAAACGTGATAATACTGTCATGATCTAGTCCTTGAAGTGATTAAATGTTTTTCAGCAGCCATACACTGCTCCCGATAATGCAGCACTGCGTTACTACCGAGCTGAAATTTAACAGCACACACCACACACCAATAAATTAACATTTTACCACCAATTTTAACAACCCAAACCATGAAGCTCATAACGCGCTGTTGCTGCCTGTGCAAATCTGGGGGGGGGGGACAGATGATGAGATGATTGTCGTCTTGCGGAAGTCTCGGCAGGGTAACAGACTCTTTAAAAAGAAAGAGTCTGACGGCGCAGCCAATAGGCTCGTTTATCCATAAAGTCATGTCTAACGGTAAGAATGAGGCAAATTACTTCACCCCACTTTACTTGCTTCTACCGCATCCAAAGTAATGCAAAGGTAGATTTATTCGGCTCAACGCGCGAAAGACAGGAGGTTGAACCCAACTTATCCGAGTTGTAACTGCCGCGGGCAACCCAACAATGCGTCGTACCATAGAGGTCAATCTGCCAGCCCACCTGATAGCTGCTGCGATACACATCATCATCCCAGGCAAGATAGTCTGGATTCACACAGCCGACTTTAGCCGTACTGGCGTCATCATAATCGGTGCGACAGCTTGGGATCTCTCTCAGCTCTTTCATGTAATCACCTCGGTCAAGGAAGCCCCATGAAAACCGGATCAGATCTAGCTCTTGCATTGTCAGGTTGTCAGCAAAGGCATTTTTATTGTTATTACAACCGGCTTCCACTGGACAAGCTATTTGCTCTCGTGCATCCGCAAAACGGCTTAAATCGCCCTGATACAACCACAACTTAGTCGGTGCAAGAGGATTAGTTTCAGGGACTGTACCGTAATCTGAAATGCGGGCTTTGCCCCCCGGCTCCGTATTTGGGTAACTTCCAACCAATGTCCAGCCGCCACCGTGGGTGGTCATATCACAGTACACTGAGAGTGGTTCGTCGTTATCATCGACAATCTGATACACGCCATCACCAGTGCTGACACCGGCATCCAAAATTTGCTGGCAGGTTCTGAATGCTTCATCAGCCGCATTCGCCATACCCCAGTCCCCCGCACCGCCATCGTCACTGTGCCAGCTGCCCTGATAATGTCCTGATGTACCCCGGTGGCCAGAAAAATACTGACTCTGACCTGATACTAGATCGCTCACTTCAAAACGAATACTGGTGCCATTCGAGCTAGTGGAGCCAGACAGAATTTTGTTCTCTGTCGCGGCGATAAAGTGTCTGCTAAATCCCTGCATCGTAAAATCAAAGGTCAGCTCATTGACCAGTACACCATTGTGATGGTTATCCATATTGAGTAAGTAGGTGCCATCGAATTGTGTCGATGCCTGATCCGCAAAAGCGCTGCCGCTAAGTACAGCGAGTGATAGTAAAGTCCGATAAGAGCTCATAGTTAAATCCTTAACTTATAAAGAAAATGTACTTTAATGTCATTTGTTTCACTATTCAATACAAATAGGCAATGATAAATACCCTATTCCTTAGGTGATAATTTAGACTCCTCCAACCTCTCCGGCTTCTCCATTATGTTTTCATAATTATGTATTACGGTTCGATGTAATTATCATGACTAGGCATTGACTCTTGATACACACACTCTCAGGCGACACCAGCCCGGACCCGTTTCCAGCCATTACCCCTCAGCAGCTGGGCGCCACCTCGTTCAGAGCTGACTATGGCGTTAAATATGCGTATGTCAGCGGCGGTATGTATCGGGGCATCGCCTCATCAAGACTGGTAATTGCCATGGCACAAGCGGGCTTATTAAGCTTTTTTGGCTCAGGTGGCTTGTCTGTTGATGTCGTTGAGCATGCGCTAAATGAAATACAAAACACGCTCACAGAGGAACAGAGCTTTGGTCTCAACCTAGTCTGCAACCTGACTCGCCCAGAGCAAGAACTGGCCCTGGTAGAACTGTGTCTGAAACGCCAGGTTCGTTGTCTGGAAGCCGCAGCCTTTATTCGCATTACCCCGGCATTGGTACTGTATCGCCTGCGTGGTCTGACGCGAAATGAGCAGGGCCAGATAGTGTCGGCCAATAAGCTGATGGCCAAAGTGTCACGCCCCGAAGTCGCCAGTGTGTTTTTAAGCCCGGCCCCGGACAATATCGTTGCCCAATTGCTGGCAGAGAAACACATCACTTTAGAGCAGGCCGAGTTGAGTAAACACATTGCCATGTGTGACGACCTGTGTGTAGAGGCAGACTCCGGCGGTCATACCGATCAAGGAATGCCAGCGGTGCTGCTGCCTGCCATGCAACAGTTGCGCGACACACTCAGTGCGCAGTATCAATTCAACACTGCGCCCCGGGTTGGGCTGGCCGGTGGCATTGGTACGCCGACCTCCGCCGCAGCCGCGTTTATGATGGGGGCGGACTTTATCCTGACCGGTTCAATTAACCAATGCACGGTCGAAGCCGACACCTCTGCGGCAGTAAAAACCCTGTTGCAAGACATTAATGTTCAGGACACCGACTATGCCCCTGCCGGAGATATGTTTGAACTGGGTGCCAAAGTACAGGTACTGAAAAAAGGCGTATTTTTTCCAGCCCGGGCACAAAAGCTGTATCAGCTTTATCAGCACTATCCCTCTCTGGATGCCATCCCCGCAGCGCAGCGTAGTCAACTTGAAAACAAGGTGTTTAAAAAGACCTTTAGTCAAATCTGGCAAGAGACCAGTCAGTACTTACATCAGCAAGGGCGCAGTGCGGAAGTAACGCGCGCAGAGCAGGAACCTAAATACAAGATGGCGCGTGTATTTCGCTGGTATTTTGCCCACTCAATGAAGCTAGCATTTGCAGGAGAGACGCAGGAGCGGGTCAATTTTCAGGTTCATACCGGACCTGCACTGGGGGCATTTAATCAGTGGGTCAAAGGCACAGCACTTGAGTCCTGGCAGCAGCGCTATGTTGCCGACATTGCCCAGCAGCTCATGACGGCTACCGCCGCCCTGCTCACGACCCAGACCCGCCTCTGGCTGGCCCCTGAACACGTCGATTAACCATACAGACGAGGCAAAAATGAAAAGTTATTTATTTCCCGGACAAGGCGCACAATACGTTGGCATGGGTAAAGCCTGGTTTGAGTTGTTTCCCGAGCAAACCCAGACAGCCAGTGAGATGCTGGGTTACTGCATTAAAACCTTATGTCTTGACGACCCACATAACCAGCTGAACCAGACCGAGTACACTCAGCCTGCCCTGTATGTGGTGAGTGCCCTGGCGTTTTTGGCCCATCAGCAGCGCGACCCGATCCCTGCAGATTTTATGGCCGGGCACAGTTTGGGCGAATACACAGCGCTATTTGCTGCCGGCGCAGTGTCTTTTGAAGATGCCCTGCGACTGGTACAACAACGAGGTGCCCTAATGAGTCAGGTAAACGGTGGCGCGATGGCCGCGGTGCTGGCGTTAGACGAAGCCGCTATCAGAGCCTGTCTGACAGAACATCAACTGGAAACACTGGACATTGCCAACCTGAACAGCCCACAGCAAAGCGTACTGTCAGGCCTAAATGACGACATCAGTCGCGCACAACAGGCCATTGAGCAGGCCGGAGGACGGTTTATTCGGCTCAACACCAGCGGCGCATTTCACTCTCGCTACATGGCCGGTGTACAGGCTGACTTTGCACGCTGCGTGGCAGAGGTTGAATTCAAAGCGCCCAGCGTGCCGGTGGTTGCCAATGTCAGTGCACGGCCCTACCAGGACCACACTATCCAATCGCAGCTAATCGCCCAGCTTACCGGTTCCGTGCGCTGGACTGACAGCATTGCCTATCTGCTGGCTCAGGGTGACATGACTTTTGTCGAACTGGGACCAAAGAAAATCCTCACCAAATTGGTAGCTGAGATTAAGCAGCAAGCAACCAGCTTGCCTGCATCTAATGCAGCTAAGACCACGACATTGACGGACCCTACAGCACAACAAATAGAACGCTGGAACCAGTCCCATGGTGTTGGCACTCAGATCAGAGTCGCTCATCTTGGCGAGCCCTTGCGCACACGGACCCCAGCTATGCTGTTGTTCGGTCACCGCCCCGCGGTGTATGTCGAAGGTGTTCAGGGCTATATCGCACTCGACGAAGCCACACCGCTGTAACTAAAGACAAGATTATGCCCCGGCACAGGCCGGACACAGAATAACGACCCAACTTTTGGACTGAAACGATGAAATACTATATTGGCCTTGCCACCTCCTTTCATGATCCTGCCATTGCGATTGTCAATCAGCATGGTGACGTGATTTTTGCCGAAGACGCCGAGCGTTTTCTGGGCTACAAACGTGGTCTGTACTGCCTGCCGGATAACCCCTATTACATCGAGGAAGTGCTTAAAACCTATTGCAGTGACTGCACCGAGCTGGTGATCGCAAAAACCTGGAGCAAAGGCCGCGAGAAAAGTACCAACATTCTTGAAAATGTGGTGCTGAGCATACTCGAGACTTTCTCGTTTAATATCGACGTGAACACCCGCGATATCAAGGATCAGTTCTACTTTGCCAGAGCCTCACAGGCAGCTGCGGGACGCACCTTGTCACGCTTTTTTGAAGCCTCATGCCGCAACTTCATCGTGGGTAACTACCGCAATAAAAAGCCCACTGAAGTACGCTATTTCGATCACCACCTCACACATGCCGCCAATGCCTGTTTTAACAGCCCATTCAGCGAAGCGTCGTGCCTGGTGGTAGACGGCATGGGTGAGAAAAGCAGCATCGACTACTTCACCTACAAAGATGGCAAGATCACACCTGCACCCATCAAGGTAAAGCGCTCGTTCAAAAGTCTGGGCCTGTTTTACACCATTATTTGTGAAAACCTGGGCTTTGATCCACTCAAGGGCGAAGAATGGAAGGTGATGGGCCTGGCGCCTTATGGTAAAAAAGATCAGAAGATTTATGATCTACTGCGCGCCTCTTTGCAGGTGAAAAACGGCAACTTCGTGGTACCGAAAAACCTTAATGCCATCATGAAAGAGATCAAAGCCATGGCGCGCGAGCCGGGCGAATCCATCGAAGCCTACAAAGATTTTGCCTACACCGGACAACTGGTATTCAGCGAAATCTTTATGGATCTGATCGATGCCATCTACGAGCATGCTCCGTCGAAAAACCTCGCAATTTCCGGCGGCTGCGCACTGAACTCCTCCTTTATGGGCACCGCGCTGGCGAAATCCAAATTTGACAATATATTTGTGCCATCCGCCCCGGCAGATGATGGCAATGCCATTGGTGCCGCCTTGTTGTGCTACCAGCAGGATAACCCAAGCTGGCAGCCTTCTACGCAAATTCAGAGCCCTTACACCGGCTCAGAAGTGAAACAAAAGTCACTGGATAAACTGCACCGTTACAGCCACCTTAAGGCCACCGACTACGGCGAAGACGTATATAAGAAAACCGCAGAATTCCTGGCTCAGGGGAAGATCATCGGCTGGGCGCAAGGTCGTGCTGAGTTTGGTCCACGCTCTTTGGGCAACCGCTCAATCCTCGCCAACCCATGTCTGGTGGACATTAAAGACACCGTGAACGCCCGGGTTAAGTTCCGCGAAGAATTCCGCCCCTTTGCACCGTCTATCCTGCATGAATATGGCGACGAGTACTTTGAGGATTACCAGGAATCTCCATACATGGAGCGTACTTTGGTGTTTAAAGAAGCGGTGCGCGATAAAGTCCCGGGCGTAGTGCATGTCGACAACACAGGTCGCCTGCAAAGCGTGAAAAAGGAATGGAACGCGCCATACTACAAACTAATCGACAGTTTCCGTGAAATCACTGGCGTGCCGGTGCTACTAAACACCAGCTTTAACATCATGGGTAAGCCCATTGTCCATTCTGTTGAGGACATGCTGGCGGTGTTCCTGATGTCCGGCATTGATGTGCTGGTGATCAACAACACCATTTACGAGAAGTAACCCAGTGGCAGCCACGGTATTAAGGTGGCTGCTCGATTGAGAAAGACCCGCGCGACGCTCAAGCAACAGTGTCCGCGCAGCCCGACTAGACGTTTATCGAGACAGACCATGACAAGCAAACACAACCCGCAGACTCCCACTCAGCCAGACAAGACACCGGATATTGCCATCGTCGGCCTGTCTCTGCGTTTTCCGGGCGCCGATAACAAACATCAGTTCTGGCACAACCTCAGTCATAAAATCAGCAGTATCAGCGAAGTGCCCGTTGAGCGTTGGGACTGGAAAAAATACTACGACCCAAGGCCTGGTAAAAACGCACAAAAGAGCATCAGCAAATGGGGGGGATTTATTGGCGATATCGCCGGGTTTGATGCCGGTTTTTTTGCTATCTCACCCAAAGAAGCGCAGAGTATGGATCCCCAGCAGCGCCTGAGTATGGAGCTGGCCTGGGCCTGCTTTGAAGATGCGGGCCTCAGGCCATCGCAGTTTAAAAATACCGCTACAGGTGTCTATCTGGGGTGCAGCAATACCGACTATCAGGAGTTTTCGACCGGTAATATCGACCCGCACTTTCTGACCGGTATGTCGACCGGTGTGTTTGCCAACCGCATCTCGCACTATTTTAATTTCCAGGGGCCGAGTGAAACCGTCGATACTGCCTGCTCTTCGTCTTTGGTGGCCATTCACAAAGCCATGAATGACTTTCGCTCCGGCGAGATCAGTGCGGCGCTGGTTGGTGGCGTCAACTTACTGATCACCAAAAACCGCTATGTCAGCTTTAGTAAACTGGGCGTGCTGTCGCCTCAGGGGCGCTGCAAAACCCTGGATGCCGAGGCCGATGGCTATGTTCGTGGTGAAGGCGTGGGCATGGTGCTGTTACTGCCGGTCGAGACTGCCAAAAAGCTAAATGCGACCATCTATGGCATCATCAAAGGCAGCGCTGTGGGACACTCAGGTAAAACCAATACCCTGACCTCACCGAGCCCATTTTCGCAGTCGCGGGTGATCCAGCAGGCCATCGACAATGCCCAGCTTGGCTCTGATCAGATTGGCTTTGTCGAATTACATGGCACCGGCACCGTACTGGGCGACCCACTAGAGATCCAGGGCTTGAAACGCGCCTTTCGCGCCAGTAAACAAAAAACGCCCGGTGCACCTTGCTATCTCAGCACCGTGAAAACCAATATCGGCCATTTAGAGTCGGCTGCAGGTATTGCCGGAGTGATCAAAACCTTGCTGGCCTTTGAGCATGAACAGGTGCCGCCGCTGCAAAACTTTGCGACGCTGAATCCGAAAATCTCTCTGGAGAAATCGCCGTTTAAGTTAGCGACCGAATGTATGCCCTGGCCGGGCGAGCAGCGCCTTGCCGGGATATCTTCATTTGGCTTTGCCGGGGTAAATGCCCATGTGATCTTAGAATCACCAAAACGCCTCAACCCAGAGCGCCCAGCGTTAGACACCGCCCTGCCGATCGTGCTGTCGGCCAGGACCCAAACCGCCCTCACGCAGCGTGCCGCAGATTTGCTTGCCTACCTTGAGTCGGATAACTCGGTTGAGCTGCAGGATTTAAGTTATACGCTCACAGTGGGCCGGGAGTCGATGAAACATCGAATGGGATTTGCAGCGGACTCGCTGGCCTCCCTCAAAGCGCAACTGAGCAAGTTTGTTTCAGGTGAGGCTGGCGACTGGCACTATAGCAAAGTTGCCGCCACTACAGAGCAGGTCGAAGTCACACACGATACACTCGATGCACGCATAACCGGCTGGGTACAGGGCGATGTCATCGACTGGCAAACCAGCTATAGCGACCTCTGCCCGCAACGAATCAGTTTGCCTGCCTATCCATTTGAGCATAAACCTTACTGGCTCGCTGCAGAAGACGAAGCACAGCCCTCACATTTACACCCACTGCTGCATCGCAGTTTGCCGGCACTGGGCGAGCTGCTCTTTGCCAGTGACTTTACGGGAAATGAGCCCTTTTTACGTGACCATCAGGTACAGGGGCAGGCCGTGCTGCCCGGTGTCTGTACACTTGAAATGGTGCATGCGGCCATGACCTTGTCTGGCCAGCTAACGGATAGTCAGTCACTGCGACTGAGCCAGGTGAGCTGGCTCAGACCTGTGACCATCGACGCGCAGAGCAGCCCCGTTTATTTGTCGCTAAAACAAACCGGTGACCGGGTGACATTTGAGTTATGGCGTGAAGCAAACGATGTTCGTCAGGCATATGCCAGCGGTCAGGCAGAGGTCACTGAGCACAGCGTCACAACACAAGACATTACCGCGCTGTCTGACTCCCACACAGTCGCGACCACTGAGTTATATCAACAATTTAGCGCAGCAGGCGTGAACTATGGCCCGGCGTTTCAGCGCCTGACGACATTATGTGTTGCGGGTCAAAAGGCACAAGGCACACTGGCCCCGATAAACGCCCCGGATTTTGCCTTTGCGCCAGAGCACTCGACAGTGCCCTGCATACATTGTTGGGCTTTGCAGAGAAAGCCCAGCCGGGACTACCCTTTGCACTGGAGCAGGCTGAATTACTCGCGCCACTCCCGTCTGATAAAACCTTGATAGTCTGTGCGACCCAACATGCCCATGCAGATGCCAGCAGCCAGAGATTTGATGTGGTTCTGTGCGATGAACAAGGTGTGGTGTATGTGCATCTGCGTGGCTTTTCGACCCGCTCAATGGCGCACGATGCCGATGCGACCCAGCTGTTTACGGTACTCCCTGGCTGGCAGCACCTGACAGCACCACCGTCAGCTGAAACGACTCAAAGCAACTTTGATTATCAGGGGCCTGCGTCACTTAAGCCAGCCTGGTGTACGGACTCGGCGCAACCTGCTGATCACCTGTTGTGGGTCGCCAAAGACGAGTACGCAGATCCACTTACACTGTTTACTCACCTCAAAACCCTGATCGAACAAGGTCAAGGCACAGAGCCGCTGGCCATCACTTTGCTCACCTTCCAGACACAGCAAGTGCATGACGAAACCGTCGATGCACGCGGCGCCGGGCTGATTGGGTTGCTGCAAAGCGTGGCCCAGGAATACCCGCGCTGGCAAGTTCGCATTGTCGATTTGAGTGCTGAATGCAAAGAAGAGACAAACCACTGGCAACAGGCGACGCGCTTGCCAGCGGGCTTCTATGCTCACCGCGACGATATTTGGCATCGCTTCAGCGCCTGCGAACACACCTACCTGGATTCAGGTAAGTCAGCCTATCGCCAGGATGGCGTCTACCTGGTGCTGGGCGGCGCAGGGGGTCTGGGTCAGGTCTGGAGTGAATGGATGATCCGCCAGCATCAGGCACAAATTGTCTGGGTTGGTCGCCGCGCGCTGAATGAAGACATTGAGCAGGCCATCAACCGACTGGGGGAATTAGGCCCTGCACCGCATTATATTCAGGCCGATGCCTGCGATGAAGCGGCCATGAGAGACGTAATGTACACCATTAAGCAAGACTATGGGCAACTCCATGGCGTGGTGCATTCCGTCTTACACCTGGAAGATCAGAGCCTGGCCAACATGGACGACGCTCAGTTCCTGAGAGCTTATCAGGCCAAACAGACCAGTGGTGAAACCCTGCTTAGCGTGTGTAAAGATCAGTCGCTCGACTTTGTACTGCTGTTCTCTTCAATGCAATCTTTCTCGCCTGCTCCTGGCCAAAGTAATTACGCTGCGGGCTGTCAGTATCTGGATAGTCTGGCCCGCTCGGCCAGTGCTGAACTGCCCATTAAGGTGGTTAACTGGGGTTACTGGGGCGACGTTGGCCGGGTCAGTGACCCGTTTTATCAGCGTAAGATGCGCCAGGCCGGGATTGGCTCTATCGACGCGCAAGCAGGCATGACGGCGCTGGCAAAGTTCATGTCCTCTTCGCTGACGCAGGTGGGCGTGGTGAAAATGACACCAGAGCGAGCACAAGCGGCGCTGGTGCGCAGCAGTTATTCTTCAGAATGTCGCTATAACGCATTCCAGCCTGAACTGGCCACGCCGGCGCTGGCGCTCGGTACTCAATCCGCTGACACCGAGATACTTTATACGCTGTGTCAGGCGCTGATTAGTGCAGGCTGGCAACATCCGGCTGAGCGCACCGAGGCGCTATCAGACTTGCCAGACTATTTTGCATTATGGTGGCAGGAAACCGCACGCTACCTGAGCGAGGCCGGTTTACTACAAGACGACGAGCTCACTCTGCCGGGGCCTCCAGCCGAGCAGACTGTGCTGGCTCAGGAAGATTATGCACTGCTCAACGCCGCACTGGCGGCACTGCCCGAAATTTTATCCGGCCAGCGTAAAGCCACTGATGTGCTGTTTCCCGGCGGCTCACTGGCTCTGGTTGAATCAGTATACCGGGATAACCCGGTGGCCATGCACGCCAACCAGGCACTGGTTACTCAGCTTATCCACTACCTGAGCAGCCTGGGTGAACAACCCGTGCGGATCCTGGAGATTGGCGCAGGTACCGGCGGCACCACGCGCACAGTGCTGCCCAAATTACGCAATTTTAATGTCACTGAATACGCTTACACCGACTTATCGCAGGCCTTTTTCAGCCATGCCAAAGCACAATTTCAGCCAGACTATCCTTTTGTACAGACCGCCTATTTTGACGTCAGCAAGCCACTTTCGGAACAACAAATTGACTTAGCCAGCTATGACGTGGTGATTGCCACCAATGTACTGCACGCCACCGCCGACATGCTGAGTACACTGAATAACGCCAAGGCCTGCCTGAAGCGCGGTGGCCTGCTGTTGATCAACGAAGTCACTCAGCCATCGTTATTTACTCAGCTGACCTTTGGCCTGCTCGAAGGCTGGTGGCTGAGCAAAGACACCACGCTGCGCTTGCCAGGCTCCCCTTTATTGTCGCAGCCGCGCTGGCAGCAGTTATTAAGCAGCAATGGCTTTACTCTTGCAGCCTCTGCCACAGACGCGCAATCGCCGCAGCAAGTGCTGTGCGCGCAAAGTAATGGTCGTTTAGTACAGCAACGTCCAAAACCGGTTCAGCAAGAAACACAAATTTCAAACCACAATACAGCGATGCAACAGCCCGAACAAACACAGACCGACTCGCAGCCTGCAGCAGACAGCGCAACCTTGAGTGACTTCGTTGCCCAAACCCTCTCGGGGATCGCCAGCCAGGCGCTGAGCATGACAGCGGATGAATTAGACCCGGATGACTCATTTGCCGATTACGGCGTGGATTCGATCCTGGCCATTCAGATCCTCGATGAGATCAACGCTCGCTTTACCCTGAGCCTGCCGCCAACCTTATTGTTCGATTTTCCGTCCATCGCGACGCTGAGCGCGCACATAGTGGCTGAGCACAGCGACAAGGCAATGGCCCTGATGCACAAAGTGCAGCCAGCCATGGCGACTGTGCAACAGGCTGCGCCAAAGTCGATTCAACCCGCTACAGATGAAGTAAAACCGGCTCACAAAGCCAGTCATAACAACACAGACAAAATTGCCATCGTGGGCATGAGTGGTCAGTTTGGTGATGCCAGCAATGTCGACGAGTTCTGGGAAATGCTGAGCAACAAACGCACCTCGGTACGTGCGCAGCAACGTTGGGACCTGAGCAACTTGTCACCCGAGGCACAAAATTGGTGTCGCTACGCCAGCTTTCTGGATGACATCGCCAGCTTTGACGCGCCGTTTTTCTCCATCACACCGCAAGAAGCTGAGGTGATGGATCCGCAGCAGCGACTGTTTTTGCAAGAAGCCTACCGGGCGCTGGAAGACGCTAATATGATCACCCGGGCTGCGGGCAGCAATACCGGCGTTTATCTGGGCTGTGCGCAGGGCGACTACGCCTCGCTGGCACCCCAGGATGCCCCCGCGCAATTGTTCTGGGGCAATGCTGGTTCAGTGATCCCGGCACGGGTTTCTTATTATCTGAACCTGAAAGGGCCAGCGCTGGCCATAGACACAGCCTGCTCGTCGTCACTGGTAGCCATGCACAGTGCCTGTCAGGCGCTGAAAAACGGCGAAATAGACGCAGCATTGGCCGGGGGCGTTGCCACCTTATGCACGTCGCAGTTTTCACAACATGCCGGCAAGGCGGGCATGCTCAGTGCCGACGGCACTTGCTATACCTTTGATGACAGAGCCAATGGCTTTGTGCCAGGCGAAGGTGTCGGTGTGATGATATTAAAACGCCTGAGCGATGCCGAGCGTGATGGCGATCATATTCTGGGGGTTATTTTAGCTTCAGCCACCAACCAGGACGGCACCACCAGCGGGATCACGGCACCCAGTTCGGTTTCTCAGCAGCAGTTACATAGCCGTATATATGAGCAATTTGATATCGCCCCGGACTCTCTTAGCCTGATTGAGGCCCATGGCACCGGGACTAAGCTCGGTGACCCCATTGAATTTCAGGCCCTGACCCGGGCATTTCGTACAGCGACCCAGCGCAGCCAGTTCTGTGCACTGGGCTCGGTCAAAACCAACATCGGCCACTGCCTGACCGCCGCAGGCGTCGCCGGTGTGATCAAAACCGTGCTGGCCATGCAACACAAAACTATTCCTGCTTCGCTGCATTATCAGCAGGGCAACAGCCATATCGACTGGCAGGATACGCCGTTTTATGTCGCCCAGGATACACAACCCTGGACTGTGCCGGATGGCCAGCCACGTCGCGCTGGTGTCAGCTCATTTGGTTTCAGTGGTACCAATGCCCACCTGATCCTCGAAGAATATCAGCCGGCAGAAACCACTGTGCAAGTCGCCAGTGCACAGCCGGTGATCATTGCACTATCAGCCAAATCTCCCGAAGTGCTGCGTGACAAAGCCCGCAAACTAACGGACTGGCTCGCGCAGGCGCAACTGGATGACAGCGCACTGGAGGCGCTGGCTTATACGCTGCAAATCGCGCGCGAAGCCATGGACTGTCGTATGGCTTTTGTTGCCCACTCACTGACACAGGTGCACACCCAACTAAGTGACTTTGCTAATCAACAAACAGGCACCTATAAACAGGGCAACAGTAAACAAGGCAAAGCCATTTTAGCGGCGCTGGATAAAGACGATTTTAACCGCTGGACGCAAGCCGGTGAGCTTAACAAGTTGCTCGCTTTGTGGGTGGTCGGTGCCGAACTCGACTGGTCTGCATTTTACTCAGCTCAGCCGACCTTACTGCGCCTGCCGACGTATCCGTTTGCCAGCACTCCATACTGGCTCAGCGGGGCACCCAAACTCACACAAGTGAATCCAAAACCGGCCCCAACAGTGGTCACAGAAGATTCGCTGTTGCACCTCATCCCACAATGGCAACCACTGGATGTGACTTCACAGGCAAGCTGGTCTGGTAAACGCCAGGTCATCGCTGTGGCACCACACAACGACATGCCAGATGCCATTGTGCTGCAAGATGCATCGGGTGACACAGCACAGCGTATTGAGGCACTAACCCTCGCCCTGATAGCGCACATCAAACAGCTTGCCAGCACCACCGAGCCTTTGCTTATCCAGCTGCTCGTGCCTGCGAGTGAACCTCTGCTGATGGCGCTGACTGGGGTGCTGAAAACCGCCGCACTGGAGCATCACTTACTGAATGTCCAGCTGGTACAAAGCGATACGCCTGCACAATATGCAGCGCAACTTGCGCAGGTAAGCCAGTATACCCAGCACAAAGTGCTGCGTTTTACTCAGGGTCAGTGCGAGATACAAACACTGACGCCACAACACAGCGATGTGCCCACTTTGATGCCATGGAAAGAAAATGGCCTGTATCTAATCACGGGTGGCCTTGGCCAGCTCGGCCAGAGCTTCGTCAAAGAGATCCTGGCCCATACTCGCCATGCTCAGGTTATTATCACGGGCCGTCGCACCGCACCTGAGTCGCTCAGCGACCTGGGAGATACAAGTCGAATTCATTATTACCAAACTGATATCAGCACTCAAACCCAGTGCACTGAGCTGCTTAACCGTATTGCAGCGCAGCACGGTGCCCTGACCGGGATTTTGCACAGCGCCGGTGTGATTGACGATCAACTGATCGCGAGCAAAACTCCACAGGCAGTCCAGCGCGTGCTGGCACCCAAAGTATCCGGAGTGATGGCACTGGATGAGGCCAGCAAAGCATTACCGCTGGATTTCTTTATCTGCTTTTCATCCATTGCTGCGTGCTTTGGTAACCCGGGTCAGGCCGATTATGCCACCGCTAATGCCTTCATGGATGCCTATATGATCAAGCGCCAGCAATGGGGTGAACAAGGTCAGCGCCATGGTTTGAGCCTGTCCGTAAACTGGCCGCTGTGGGCACAAGGTGGCATGCAAATGGACGCTGTTAAGCAAAGTTTGCTGCGCTCACAGGGCCTTGCCGCCATGCCTGATGAGCTGGGCCTGAAGGCCTTCTACCAGTTGTTTAGCGAGCCGCATACACAGCAGTGCTTTTTATACGGTAACCCGGACAAGCTCACACGCTGGATAACCCCACAAGCCAGGACTCAAACTCCGAGCACCGCGCCACAGGGCGCAACCACGCTGAGTGATAGCGCTTTAATGGACCACCTTAAAACCGTGGTGGCGCAAGTCAGTAAACTGCCGGTGGAAGAGCTCGACAGCGACCTCGACTTCCGGGATATGGGCTTTGATTCCATTATGCTAATGTCCGTGGTACAGCAGCTTGAGGCCGATCCCCAACTTGGCCTGGACGCCCTGCCACCAGCATTGTTATTTGAGGTGAAAACCCTCAACCAGTTGCATGCATATCTTGTTAAACAGCAACCCAGTATCGCCACTGTGCAGGTAACAAAAGCGGAACCGAACACCCAACAAACGCCATTAGGGCAACTGCCACTATCAAAAGCCCAGCAGGGTCTGTGGCTGCTGCACAAGCAAAATCCGGCGCTGAGCAGCTACAACATCCCGCTGGTATTCGAGCTTGCCAGCCTGGACATTGCCCGTATGCAGCAAGCACTGGACAGCCTCTGTCAGCGCCACCCTGCGCTGCGCCTGCGAATTAACGAAACTGACGGTCGCCCCTGGCAACAGATCCAGCCAGACACAATCCAGATTGAGCAAACGTCTCTGGCACCGACCTCTAAGGCAGCCCTGACTGACGCAATACAACAGACCATTGCGGTGCCTTTTGATCTGTCAGGTCCTTTGCTGCGCGCAACTGCCTGGCAAGTGGCGTCAGGCGCTCAGTCACGGCATGTGATGGTGATTGTGCTGCACCATCTGATCATTGACGGGGTCTCCGCCACCCAACTGTTGTCTCAGCTGTGGCAGGCCTATCATGAAGGCATCCCAGCGACAGCGCCAGACCAGGGCTTTTTCGACTACCTTGACTGGGAGCAACAGCTACTGGCCAGCCCAAGTGCAGACACGCTTAAACAATTCTGGCAGCAGTCTCTGAACCCTACGCACGCACCGCTGACCTTACCCGGAAAACGTACAGCGCAAGTAAACCCGGGCGAGCCAAACAGTGCGCGCCTGACGCTCAGCTTGCCAGCCAGCACAGAGCAGCAACTCGAGCAGTTTTTAACCCGTCACAAGCTTAGCACCTCAGTGTTTTTCTTAACCGTGTTTCAGGCATTACTGAGCCGTCTCACTGGTCGCAGTGAGCTGATACTGGGTACGCCGGTGATGCAACGACCCAAAGCCAGTATGGCGCAGTCGCTGGGTCTGTTTGTCAATCAATTACCTCTGCCACTGACCCGCAATAGCAGCACAGATTTTGTCGGTCAGGCCCGGGCTAATCAGACACAACTGGACGCCGTGATCAGTCACAGCGCCCTGCCCTTGTCTGAGCTACTCAGTGCCGTCAATGCCCCGCGTATACCGGGTGTTCACCCGCTGTTTCAGATTGGCTATGCCTGTCATAATTTTATTCAGGCCGACTGGATAGAAGACAATCAGGCGCTACTGGGCGCACTGTGGCAGGAATTCCAGCAAGATGCCGAACTGGACCTGAGCCTGGAGGTCACCCCGCTGGGTGGTACCCATCAGCTGGCCTTTAAATTTGCGACCCGCGCTTATGAGCGCCATACCGTACAAACCCTAGCAGATAACTATCTGCAGCTGCTGGAAGACGTACTGCTGCGCGGTGACTTGCCACCTGGCGGCCAGCGTCAGCCACAAACACTGAGCGCAAAATCCGCTACTTTAGTTGACAGCTTCACCTTACAGGCCGCGCAGCACCCGACCCAGACGGCGGTCTCGTTTGCCGGTGCCACGCTGAGTTATCAGGCACTGGAGCAGCAGGCCAACCAGCTGGCCCATACTTTAATTGCCAGAGGTGCGCGGCCCGGCAGCCGGATTGCCCTGGTATTGCGCCCGGGTGTGGAGATGATAGTTGCCATGCTGGCGGTGCTGAAAACCGGTAGCGCCTACGTGCCGGTAGACCCTAACTCACCAGAAGACAGAGCACGCTTTATTCTGGCCGATGCCGATCCGGCACTGATACTGATAAGCGACGATCTGACGCCGCCTGTCGCGCACACTCAGGCGTACCGCCTCAGTGACTGCCTGCAAAGCAGCGCTATGGCGCCCGTCACTGCCCCGGGGATACCTCTGGCACCTCAGGCGCTGGCCTATATTATTTATACCTCGGGCTCTACAGGTCAGCCCAAAGGCGTGCTGGTTGAACATCACAACATTACTGCATTGCTTAGCAACACCCAGCCAGGGTTTGGGTTTAATGCCCAGGATACCTGGTGTCTGTTCCACTCGTTTGCGTTTGATTTCTCTGTGTGGGAGATCTGGGGCGCACTGGCCCATGGCGGCAAACTGGTGATAGTGAATGACGCCTGCAAAAAAGACAGTGCTGCGTTCGCGCGCTTTATTTACGATAACCAGGTAAGCATCTTAAATCAGACACCATCGGCGTTTTATCCGCTGATGACACATTTGCTGGCGCAACCGGCGCTGACACATTCTCTGCGTACCGTGATCTTTGGCGGTGAAGCGCTGGAGCTGAGTAAACTCACCCCCTGGTTTGAGGCAGCACAGCCGCTACCCAGACTGGTTAACATGTATGGCATCACGGAAACCACAGTGCATGTCACCGAGATGCTTATCACCCGCGACTTGGTCGAACAAAACCCGGGGAAAAGCATCATAGGCCAGCCACTGCCGGGTTACCGCCTTTACTTGCTAGATGAACAACACAACCCTGTCGCTGCGGGTCAGCCCGGCGAATTGTATGTTGGAGGCTGTGGCGTCAGTCGGGGTTATCATCAAAGAGCTGTGCTGACCGCAGAGCGCTTTATCCCTAATCCGCTCGCCGGGCAAAGCAAGGAGCGCCTCTATCGTACCGGCGATCTGGCGCGCCTTAATGCGCAGGGCCAGTATGAATATCTGGGCCGCTGCGACGATCAGGTTCAGATCCGCGGACACCGTATTGAGCTGGGCGAAGTACAGCATGCCGTGCTGAGCAACCCGGCTATTGACGATGCCTGTGTGCTGGCTGCCAGCAAGCGTCATGGTGAGGTGCTGGTGGCTATCTGGTTACCCAGGTGCCGCTTTCCGATGAAGCCATTCGTGCCGAGTTGTTAAAGGTTGTGCCCGAGTACATGGTGCCGGCGTACTTTGTCTCAGTGCCCGCGCTGCCTCTGACCAACAATGGCAAAGTCGATAAACGGGCGCTGCTCAGCCAGTTGCCGTTTAACTCACACACAGCACAGGCCGGGCGCTCAGCCATGGAGGTAAACCTCAGTGCAGCGGCCCCCACAGCTGGCGTATCAGGGCAAGATTTGCAGGCTGAGATCTCAGCCGTCTGGTGTGATGTGCTGGAAGTGGATCAGGTTGCGCTGGATGCGCCCTTTTTCACGGTCGGGGGCAATTCCCTGCTGGCCAATGTACTGGCCACCAAACTGAGCACCAGGTTCAATATCGATCTGCCGCTGACGGAAGTGTTTCAGTACAGCACCATTAACGCCCAGCGCGATTATTTATCGACCAAAGTCACCGTTCCAATTGCAGCGCCTGTACGAGCGCCGGAGCCGGTCCATCCTGCAAAGCCGACAACCGCCAATCAGGCCATTGCTATGATAGGTTTATCCTGTCATTACCCGGACTCTCAGGACGCGCAGACATTCTGGCAAAACCTCATTGAAGGCAAAAACTTTGTTCGCCATAGTCAACGCGCCGAGTCAGACGCAGCTATGATCTGGCTCGATACCTGGGTAGAGGGTCAGGATGCATTCGATCCCGGCTTTTTTAATCTCTCAGAAAAACAAGCTCGTACCATGAGCTATGCACAGCGACAGCTATTGCTGCATGCCTGGAAAGCGGTGGAAGATGCTGGTTATCGCAACGATCAGATCCCCAATACCGGCGTGTATATTTCCGCCTCTGGCGGCGATCTGACCGATCTTAACCTGCATGACAAGTTCAGCAACGGGGAATTTGTCCTCAACGCCGAAGACTATGTTGCATCGACGCTGAATCAGCCAGGTACACTACCAACCAGTATTTCCTATCATCTCGGTCTGACCGGCCCGAGCCTGTTTGTGCATTCCAATTGTTCCTCATCCCTGAGCGCACTGGCACTGGCCTGTTCGGCGCTTAAAGCCGGTGACATTGACTACGCCATTGTCGGCGCAGCCTGCTTATTCCCGCAGCGCACCACAGGATACAAAATAGAAAAAGGCCTCAACTTTGCCCCCGATGCGCGCTGTAAGGTCTTTGATGCCCAAGCCGATGGCATGATAGGTGGCAATGGCGTCTCTGTGGTGGTGCTCAAACGGGCCGATCAAGCAACCCAGGATAGGGACCACATCTACAGCCTGATTAAGGCGGTAAAAGTGAACAACGATGGCAAAAACAAGGCCGGCTTCTTTGCCCCGGGCACGGAAGGCCAGATGCAGGTGATCACCCAGGCACTACAAAGCGCCGATGTCTCACCGGCAAGTATCAGTTATGTCGAAGCCCATGGCACTGGCACTGCACTGGGTGACCCCATTGAATTTGCTGCGCTGCAACAGGTTTATCAGCAGCATAGCGAGGAAAAACAATACTGTGGGCTGGGTGCCGTAAAATCGAATCTGGGCCACACAGACACCCTGGCAGGGCTTACCGGACTGGTGAAAACCAGCTTGTCACTGCACCACAAGCTGCTACCCGGCACCTTGCACTACAACGAACCGAATCCACACCTCGACCTGGCCAGCTCACCATTCTACATTGTTGACAGCACACGCCTGTGGGAAACGCCTTTGTTGCCAAGGCGGGCTGCAGTCAGCTCATTCGGTATTGGCGGCACCAATGCCCACGCCATTTTGGAAGAAGCACCGGTGCAACCTAGTCAAAGCACGTTGAGCAACTTGCCTTCCATCGTCGTGCTATCAGCTGCAACCCCCGACGTGCTGAAACGTCAGGTTAGTGAGTTGCTGAGCTGGCTTGAGGGTACCCTGTGCGACGACGCATTGAGAGTAAGCCTGGCCTACACCCTGCAAACCGGTCGTCAGGTCATGGCGCATCGCGCAGGTTTTGTGACGTCTTCTCTGAACGAGCTAAAAACTCAGTTGACGAACTACCTGGCAAGGAGTGAACAAGTACCTTTGGACCCAGTTCCCGTTGGTACACCGGCCAGCTGGCTGGCACAGGGTAACTATCAGGCTATTCTGAGTCACTGGCTAGACACTGGCTTTCAAAACTGGGACTTTCTGTATCAGGGAGAGCAGGTAAGCAAGCTGAGTCTGCCGACTTATCCTTTTGATCTGAAGCCTTATACGCTCGGCCTGAGTCAGACTCAAACAGAAGACCCGGTCGCGTGCACACTGAGTGTGCCAAAGTGGCGTACTCAGCCGGTGAACACAGACAGTAGTACCGCAGCGCCAGGCAGCACGGCGTCACACTGTGTGGTGCTGTGTGACCTGCCTGACTTTGAGGTCGCAGGCGCGATCACTCAATCACTTAGCTCAAGTCATTACGCACCAGAGCAGCAGCTCAATGATTATGCGACCCAGCTGCTCAACATAGTGCAGCCACTTGCGAAAACCAGGCAACCGACCCTGCTACAGCTAGTGATAGGCAACACCCAAACCGAGCCGTTGGCTAACCTCAACAGCTGCCTGCATGGCTTACTAAAAACCGCCAGCATTGAACACCCGATGCTGCGCACACAACTGCTGCTGGTTGATCCAACATTAACCATTGATGCGTTGCAAACCCTGCTGAGCGATAACCGCAATGCGCCTGACTCTATCATCGCCTATGAGGGTAGCACCCGCACAGTACTGGACTACCAGCCACTGTGCGATGCCAGTCCGATCAGTCCATGGCAACCTGATGGCGTGTATCTGATCACCGGGGGGCTCGGGGGCATTGGCCGTCACTTTATCGCCGAACTTGCCACTTTGCCGTTTGCCACCACCGTGATAATCACAGGTCGCCGAGCCGCTGACGACGCTCAGGTACAGGCACAACTGCGCAACCTCAGACAAGATCAGATTAAACTGGTTTATCGACAACTGGATGTTGCACAGAAGATGAATGCCCTGCTGCTGGTACGGGACATAGTACGCGAATTTGGCACACTCCATGGTGTGATCCATGCGGCCGGCATCGTGCAGGATACCCTGCTGTGCAACAAAACTCCGACCTCCTTTGAGCAAGTGCTGGCTCCTAAAGTCACGGGCGTGGTGGCGCTGGATGAAGCCACAGCGGATCTGCCGCTAAACTTCTTTGCCTGCTTTGCCGGGCTCAGTGGTGTACACGGCGCAGCCTCTCAGTGTGACTATGCCACGGCCAATGCGTTTCTCGACAGCTATATGCAGCAACGTCATATCCGGGTTGCCCGTGGTGAGCGTCACGGCCTGAGCGCCAGTATTGACTGGCCTTTCTGGCAAGACGGCGGTATGCAGCGCAATGCGCAGTTTACCCACACAGATACTGCGATGCCCACTAACAGTGGCATCGATGCATTTTACCGGGCACTACAACAGCCTCAGACGTTGGTGCAATACATCCCATCAGAGCCAGCCATTGAGCAGCAAAACGCTTCCGCCATCGCAACACCAGCAGCCCAGTTTACCAGTGAAGCAGCACTGGACGCTGCGCTGACAGAGCAGCTGAGCACTATGGTGGCGGCTTTACTCGGCGCGCAACCGGATACACTGGACGGAGATACCGATCTGGGCGAATTTGGCGCGGATTCCATCGCCTTCATTACCTTTATCAATCAGCTTAATAGTCGCTATCAGCTTGAGCTGTCACCCAGTGTGCTGTTTATGCACTCGACCCTGAACAGCCTCAGAGCCCATATTATCGCCGAATATGGCGATACGCTGATCGCCACGAATAACGAGTCGCAAACAAGCTCAACGGATACAGAAGCAGAACGAGCTCCTGTAAATGCGTCAAACGATGAAGCAATCGCCATTGTTGGGATCAGTGCCGCCTTCCCCGAAGCGAGTGACCTCGACGAATTCTGGCACAATCTGAGCACAGGCAAAGACTGTGTGACCCGCCACGACTGGCCACAGCCGCAAAACAGCGAGCTCAGCTGGCCCGGCGAAATTAACTGGCTGGGCCGCCTGCGACGCGACACCGAATTCGACCCTTTATTCTTCAATATTGCCCCGGCAGAGTGCGAGCGCATTCAGTTACAAGAAAGCCTGCTTATGATGCATGTCTGGCAGTGTATTGAGAATGCCGGATACGATCCCAAATCACTGGCAGGCACCAGCACCGGGTTATTTATTGGCTGTCAGTCCGGGTATCACGAAGGGCTGATCACCTCCCCCGCATTCGCGCCAAACCGCATGAGCTACTTCCTCGACTTGCATGGTCCGAGCGAAGGGGTAGATACCACCTGTTCATCATCGCTGGTTGCCGTACACAAGGCCATGGCAGCCATTCGCATGGGTGAGTGTGAGCAAGCCATTGTTGGCGGCGTCAATATCATAGACACACCCACCGCCTCTGTGGCCATGCAGGAGATAGGTGCACTGTCGCCGGACGGGCGATGCAAAACCTTTGCAGCCGATGCAGATGGTATCGTTCGGGGTGAGGGCGTTGGCATGATCATGCTGAAAAAACGCTCGGCAGCCGAGCGCGATCAGGACGCCATTTACGCCACTTTGCTGGGGTCGGCAGTTAATCATGGCGGAAAATCACAGGGCTTTACCGTGCCAAACGCCCGGGCACAAACTCAGCTGCTGGACAAAGCCTGGCGCAACGCCAACATCGACCCGGCTACACTCAGCTACATCGAATGCCATGGCACCGGCACCACACTCGGCGATCCGGTTGAACTCGATGCGCTCAAAGCAGCCTTTAATGCGCATCAGTGGCCGACGCAGTGTGCGCTGGGCTCAGTGAAAAGTAACATAGGCCATACCGAAATTGCCGCCGGTATCGCAGGTCTCATCAAGGTTGTTTTGCAACTTAAGCATCAGATTCTGGTGCCGTCGCTCCATGTGCAGGCACTTAACCCCTATCTGGCGCTCGAGGGGACGCCGCTCACGGTACAAACTCAGGCGCAGCCCTGGGAGCACGGCGATACACCCCGCCGGGCAGCCGTCAGTGCCTTTGGGATCAGTGGCGTGAATGCCCATGTGGTACTCGAAGAGTATCAGCCGAACATCACAGCGCCACACTCAGCTCAGCCAGACACCCCGGCGATGGTGGTGCTCTCAGCCACCAACAAAGCGGCGCTGGGACAAAAAGTTGCGGAGCTTGCCAACCACATCGCGACTTTACCTGACACGCCTGAGGTACTGGCACAGCTGGCCGCGACCTTAGCACTGGGCCGCACCGCTCAGGCGTACAGACTCGGCTGGGTGGTGTCCTCACTGAGCGAGCTGTGCACAGCCCTGGGTGAGGCCATGCCTGAACAAGCCCAAAAAGTTAGCCATAACATCAGCGAGCAGCTAACAGCAGAGCAGTTGCTGACTTTGCATCAAACCAAAGAATATGCAGCCATAGTGCGTCTGTGGCAATCCGGCAAAGTCGCGAGCTGGCAACCGCTTTACCCAACTCCCGTGCCAAAACTGCACCTGCCTGGGACGTCTTTTATCAGCAAAAAAGCGGTTGAGACTGAACAAACAAATCCCTGGCTGCTGCTCGACAACCAATTTCAACCAGCGGCACTCAATCTGCCTGAGGACTGGCAGGCATCGCTGAATGCACAGCTGGCACACAGACATATTTTGCTGGTATCAGACACTCAGGCGCAACAGGCAACACTCCGTGCACAGCTGCAAGCAACAGGCAGTAAGATAACTTCGCTGTGCTTTGATCAGCTAGACAACTCAGCGCTGGATCCGGAAAATCTACCGGATACCATTTTTGTCCTAGGCTCAGGCTCGTTGTCTGAACCTGAGCAACAAATAAAGCCTCTGTTCGAGCTGATGCAACTGACCGCCCGTTATGACAATCACGCAATGCAGCTGTTTTATGGCACCCAGACCGACCAGCAAACAGAAACCCGGGACGACCTGAGTGCCCTGCTGCGTTGCTACAACCTGCGCAATCCACAACATAGCTGGACTTTGCTAGAGCAGCTTGGTGAGACTGATTGCCTGAGCGACATGTTGCTACAAGAGTTTGCCTGCACACTACTGAGCACCGCTGAGCACCAACCGAATCAGGTGCAATACCGCGATGGTGCGCGATTTGCGCTACAACTGGCGCAACTGCCAGACGCAAACGACACAGCACAATCTGAGTATGAAATACGTCGCGGTGGCACCTATCTGCTCGCCGGTGCGCTGGGCGAACTGGGCATGGCGCTGAGCCAGCGTTTGCTGGAAGACTGTGATGCGACCCTCATTTTACTGGGCAGACGCGATGAGCAAGCAGTGCAGCCACAACTAACCCAACTCAGAGACGTGGGCAATGGCACATTGTATTACCTGGCGTGTGATATTGCCGACGGCCAACAACTGGAACAACTCAGTGCCTTACTGAGCGACAAGGCATTACAGCTCAACGGCGTGTTCCACCTGGGCACCACCTACACGGAAGAAGAAAACGACTGGGCCGACTTCGCCCGCTCGATGCAGGTCAAAGTGCAAGGCACTCAGCAGCTGGATGCCCTGTTGAGCAGCTACGAGCTGGACTTTTTTGTGCTGTTCTCTTCCATGGCCGTGTTTGGCAGCCTGAATCATCTGTCGTATTCATACGCCAATGGCTTTCAGAACGCCTTTGCCCGAGCCCGGAACCAAATGGTTGAGGTGCAGCAGCGCCATGGTCAGACCCTGGCAATTAACTGGGGCTACTGGCATTCAGATGACCCGCTAAAAAGCATCGAGAACAGCTTTGCCGAGAAAAAAGGCTACCAGTTAATCCAGATGTCGGATGCCTTTGCGCAGCTGCCTAAATTACTTAGCGCCGGGCGCAGTACCCTGGCTACCATCTGCACCACAGAGCCGGAGCGTATCATGCACAACACTGCGGCACTGTTACAGCGTAAACGCCTGACGCAACCCCGCCTTGAGCACGGAACAGGTGAGGTACCTGACGCGTCTGGGGATATCGCCGCTACCGTGGTGAGCATTGTTGGCCAGGTACTGGGGATCGCTCCCGACGAGCTGGATCTGAATTGCGATCTGTATGATTATGGCTTCGACTCCATCTCATTGCTGAAAACCTTCCAGCAGCTCAAAACCCGGCTCAATATTGATATTCAGGCCGACGCCTTTAAGAACATGAATACCATCCAGGCGCTGATCGACGAAATCGACAAGGCCCATGGCCAGACTCAATCTGATGACGATGCGTCATTGCCTGAGTTTATCGTCGATGCGGGCATTGATCTGCCGACACTGCCCGATGAAATCACGCATGCCTATGAGGGTGATGCCCGTCATGTGCTGCTCACTGGTGCAACCGGCTTTTTAGGCGGTCACCTGCTGGCAGAGCTGTTGGCCACCACCGAAGCAAAGATATACTGCCTGGTGCGTGCCAGCTCCGTTGAGCAGGCACGCAGCCGGATTGCCGATAATGCCAAACAGTATGCGCTGACTCTGGACCTGGATCGTATTGTGCCTGTCCCGGGTGATATGGAGCAATCCCGCTTAGGCGTATCCGACGAGCACTGGACACGACTGTGCCGGGACATCCAGCATGTGGTGCATACGGCGTCATATGTGAACCATATCCAGCCCTACTTTGCCTTTAAAAAGTCGGTGGCTGGTACCAATGCCCTGCTCAAACTGTGCTGCACGGACACGCTGAAGATGATCCACTTTGTCTCCAGCACCACGGCCAGCACCCAGATAAAAGACTCGCACTTTTCAGTCAACCCGCGAGAATCCTTTATTCCAACAGACGAAGCGGCCTTACTGTGCAGCGGGTACGGACAGTCAAAATGGGTGCAGGAAGAAAACATTCGTCAGGCATCACTCATAGGTGTGCCCTACACGGTTTACCGCTTTTCGGAAATCTCAGGCTCATCAACAAGTGGCATTGGCAACACGGATGATGTCTTCCACCGCATCCTGAAAATGATGCTCAGCATAGAGGTACGCCCAACTGAAAGCCCGTACATGCTGGATATCATTCCGGTTGACCGCGCGGCCACATGTATCGTTGCAGGCATGAGTGACCCGCAAAAACGCAACCAGGTCTATCACGTGGCAAACCCTGCGCCACTGAGCATCGCAACCTTCTATGACTTTGCCGCTGAGCGGGGCCTGCGCTTTACCCACACGGATAAAGCGGAGTTCATTCGTGCCTGTGAAGCCTACGCGGCCCAGCGGGAAGGCAAAGATCAGGTCATTATGCAGGGCTTATTGTCATCACGCCCCGGTTACGACGAATATCTGTTTGAAGCGTATTTTATGCCGATGGACCCCTACGATAAGGACAACTTCATCGCACTGACAGAGCGCTATGACATCACGCTGGGTGACTGGGAGCGTTTGTTTGATACTTACTTTACCCAGTGGCTGGAAGACAGACACTATCGGGAGATCTGGCAGGAGAGTTAAGTGAATAACAAAGCGGGCTTTATGCCCGCTTTGCATTTAGTAATTCATAACTAGACCGGGACACTCAGCAGATAAAGCAGCTGAGTCAACGACCCTTGGGTTATCGCGGCATCGGCCTGCTCGACCACCTTAGGTTTGCCATGAACTGCGACGCCTAGCCCGGCAGCAGCCATCATGATTAAATCATTGGCGCCGTCGCCCATGGCCACGGTTTGTTTAGGTGCAATACCAAACTGTTCAGCCAGAGATTTAAGCACCTCGGCTTTTTTACTGCCATCAACGACCTCGCCCAATACTTTACCAGTCAGCTTATCGTCGGCAATTTCCAATGTGTTAGCAAAGACCGCATCCAGCTGCAACGGCGCTTTTAGCGCCTCGGCAAACCAGGTAAAACCACCAGAGGCAATCGCCAGATGCCAGTGATGTGCTTTGAGCACCGCACACAGCTGGGCAACGCCCTCCATCAGCGGCAGGTTGTCTTTGAGCTGCTGAATAAGCGGCAACTCGACGCCGGACAGCTTAGCAACACGCTGATACAAACTGTCGTTAAACGCCAGTTGCCCAGCCATGGCCTGTGCGGTCACCGCAGCAACCTCATCATACACCCCGGCCAGTCTGGCAATTTCATCAATACACTCGATGGTGATTGCCGTGGAGTCCATATCCATTACCAGTAACCCGGGCTTAAGCAAACTGGGCGGCTGGCTGATAGCCGCACCTTGCAGGCCACGCTGAGCCGCTAAAGCGCGAATGGGTGCACGCACATCGCGTGCCGAATGCGTGTAAACAACCAGGCCAGGCGTCATCGTTGCTGTTGGCTGATACAGTGCCAGTCTGGTGACCTCAATATCCGCCTGCTGACACAAGCGCAGAACCTCCAGGACATCCGCCTCATTGAGCTCAGCGCCAAAAAAACATAGGTACTGGCCATCTTCGGACAGCGGGCTGCTGCCAGGTCTCAGTTGATCATCGTTTTCAATGTGGTACCAATTTGCTACAGTGAGGCACTGCTGAGCAGGCTCAGCCGTGGCACGCAACTGGATTGACGCGAGTGACTTTGACATGGATACTCCTGATTGGGGTCATATCCGGCTCATTGAGCCGATGTGTGAATACTTGCTTGGTAACGGTATGCGCCCTTTTTAACATCTTAATCGTGGCATGTCAGCAGGCAAACAAGATCTATGAAAAATACACAAGCCCTTGAAACCCTTTCTTCTTCACGCAATCGGCGACTACTGCGTCTGCTCATCGCTGCGATGTGCTTTTTAACCATTACCTGGCTGGCATTTAACACCAGTTTTCGCTCCCATCAGCTGTTACACAGCAATGCCGACCACGCTGGCCGCAGCCTGACTAAGCAATTGGCTCTGAATGCCGCTCTGCCAATGAGCCGCATGGATACGCCCCAGCTCAGAGCCCTGAGCAACCACCTCGCCAGTGACGACTATGTGCTGTCTGTCAGACTCTATAACCATCAGGGCCAGTTTATTATTGGTAATGATGGCCAGAGTGCGCCGCCTCAGATAACCGATTTACCTCGCCACCTACCCGGACTGGCTCAGTCAAAACAGCCCATTGTTGAACCCATTTATGACGCAGAGCAGCAACCCATAGGCTTTGTCAGTGTCGAATACTTAACAGAAGCTGCGATGGCACAAAGCCATAGACATTTTCATGAACTGGGTCGCGTGGTACTGCTGATGCTGGGCATTGCCTGTATTTTTACCTGGCAGGTAGGACGCGCACTGAAACGCTGGGAAGTGAAACGTCAGATCCGCAATAACACTGAGGATCAAAAATAAATCTCGCGAAAAACTTAGAGGTACGTATGTTTAAATATGCCAGGTAGATTGCCAGCGTGCGCTAACCACTACCGCCTTATTTCATCTACTTTCTATACTCCTGACACGGCGCATTGTTCTCTCCTTCCTTAAACCAGATAACGCCGGTGCGCTTAAATGTCCTCAGCAGTGTGCAAGTGAGGGTCTGCCAAATAATGCCATTACATAAACACCAAAATACTCATCTGATCAGCATCCCAAAAAACGAAAAAGTCAAATTTAATTATTTCGTGATTAGAAATTATTCAGAATCAAATGCTCTTTGTCTTTTAAAGTAATTTCGTAAAAAAGCAAAATTTCACGCCCATAACACCCGATTAGTTGCTTAAATCTCGCACAAACAAATTGAGCATAAAATCACCCAATATACCGTTTTTGTAAACCAAAATGTTAAATAGTTTAACTTTAAGAAAAAATACATTTGAAAAAAAGAAAGCTATCATATTACTATCCGTCTCAATTTAGGAACATGATACCAATAAAGGTACGAGAAAACGGAGCACTTCGATCACCCAAATTTAACTCTCAAACTGCAAGTAAATAGACAAAAAAAACGTGACCAGTTGCGCCAGTAAAGTCGACTTGACCTTACGCACAGCTGCAACCTTGTACGTTCAAATTCTGCACCTCACCGGTGTATTAAACTGGGTCAAAAATATGAAAATGACATTGAAAAAGACTCTGCTTGGTATAGCGACACTCGCCTCCTCCTTTGTATCGGCGGCAACATCAGCATCAAACGACTATACCTTGCTAGAAGCCGATCCCGTCAATCCAATCTCGGTATCGCAAAAAAGCGGGCTTGTTTTTGCCTTAAACATTCCAGACGACCATCTCGAAATTTTTCAACCTAAGGACGGCAAACTAACGCAATGTGGCTCCATCAAAGTGGGTATGCGTCCCGTGTCACTCGCTTTGGTATCAGAAACCAGACACAGCGCCTCCCTGTGGGTCGTCAATCAACTGTCCGACAGTATCAACATCGTTGATGTCGCACTCTCCGATTGTTCTGGCCGGGTTGTTGACACCATCGCAACGGGCGACGAGCCAAAGGATATTATACTCGCCAACACACCAGCCGGTAAACGGCTACTCGTTACCATGGCCCACCGCGGACAAAACCACCCGGATCCAGGTGCCAGAGATGGCTTTGATTTAGTCAGAACACCGACACAAAATGCACAGCTTGACCGTCCCGCCGGTCTTGCAGATGTGGTTATTTACCACCCCCAAACGCGTGAAGCAGAACAGGTCATTAATTTAACAACAACCGCTCCACGCGCGATCACTTTGGCACCCGCAGATGCCCAGGGAGTGCACCATCAAGTGTACGTAGCAGGCTATCACACAGGTAACCGAACATCGGTGGTTGCCGCAGAAACAACTCGAGGCGCCGCCATCGAACACCTGCACCATCTGATGGAACATGGGGACGTTACTGAGGATGCCAATGGCTTGCTGGTTGTTACTAAGCCTGACATCAAAATGTATGGCGGTACGCCTGCCGTTAAAGGGATTGGACGCTGTATGCCAGATCCCAGACCTGCGATGCAACGTCGACATGAGTTGCAGCTTTGCGCCCAGACCGATCAAAACCACAATCTGATCGCGTTTTTGCCTCAGGACACTGGTCGCGTGACGCCGGAATGTTCATGCACAGACTCTTCAGGACAAATCCAGCCCGTGATCAGTCAAATGGTGAAGTACTTTGACGATCCAAAGGTGTGCGGCGAGTACTTCGATACCAGCATTAACGGCTGCTGGCTGGATCAGGATCCGGCATACAGTCAGGAACAAACTCCGGTTATGGCTTGGAACGATTTAATGAAGTTCACTTTGCCAGACGAGGATGTCTTTGCTCTCACTTTCAATGAACAAGGACAGCTCACCGAAGAGCATGCCTTCTCGGGAGTCGGCCATATTTTATACGACATGGCGACTCACCCCAAATCAGGGGCTGTCTACGTGGTTAACCAAGACGCAAATAACATGACGCGATTTGAAGGGTTTGGCCACTTCGCAAACTCAACAGTGCGTGGCCGTCTTGCAATTAGCCAATTGAGTATTCTGGATCAAGACTCAGTCATGGTGAAGGATCTCAACGACCACTTACAGAAAGAGGTGCATGGCAATAGCTGGAAGCGCTCACTGGCCTTTCCCGTTGCAATTGATATTACTCATAAAAAAGACCAGAGAGGTCGCTTAGCAGATAATCAAACGCTATTCATAGCCGCGCTGGGTTCTGACAAGCTAGCCTATGTAGATACCCAAGATCTCGACCGGGACGGTACTTTTAACCGGCATATCAAATCGTTGAATTTGACAAATAAAAGGCAAAATTATGACAGCGCTATCATGGCCGGACCAGTTGGACTTACCATTGATCATAAACGGCAACGTCTCTACGTTATGGCGCGCTTCAGCAATGAACTGATTGAAGTCGATATCAGGCGTAAAAAGCCAAAAATAATTGCTCGTCACGCTTTGCACAACCCAGAACCTTTCCTGGTACAAAAGGGCAGATCAACCCTCTACAATGCAACTGAAATGTCGACCAATGGTGCACAGGCATGTGCCAGCTGCCATATTTTTGGTGACAGCGATAGCCTGGCCTGGGATTTGAGTAATCCGGATGCCAGCACAATTAACAACTATGGCCCATTTGTCTCTCCACCTCAGATAGGCTTTGTCTCTGATCTGGCGGTTGATCCATGGCAAACCGATCCTAAACGCGCCGCTGTTAACCCAGATTTTAGAGCGATTAAAGGCCCCATGATCACCCAACCTCTGAGAGGCATCGCCAACCACGGTGCAACGCATTGGCGTGGGGACCGGGTTCGCCGCGTTCAGTTCACCTATGGTGAACAGCCAGATACGGGTGCATTTGACGAACGCAGCTCGATCATTGAATTTGACGAAGCCGTTGTAGGGTTGCTGGGTTCTGAGCAACCACTTGAAACCAATAAGTTTGAATATCTGGCCGATTACCTGTTAAAGATCAGCTATCCACCTAACCCAATCCGTAATCTAGACAACTCTCTCACTGAATTACAACAGGCTGGCCGTGCTGCGTTTTTCGGCTGTGTCAGCATGACGGATGAACAGTTTGCGAACCGACAGTGTATTGGCACCAATGGTCAGTTGGTTGATATAGACCCACAAACAGACCAGTGTGAATGCTACGGTAACCCGGTTCGTTACGTCATGGATCGTTTTTCCTACGTAGGAGAATTGGCTGAGGCTTGGTTGGATGTTGAAGTCGCCGACAATGCACTCAATGACCGCAATGCAGTTGCCCAGTTACAACAACGTCTGAGCTTGTTAAAAATGGAAGCCCAGATTGTGGGACAACTTCAGACTCAGCCGTTATCCAGTCTCGCATTTGCGGGCAACCAGGCTGCTAACAATTATCAGGCACAGGTTTATAACCTGACTCAATTGGATCAAATCCAGAATTGGCTTGCAGGTCACACTTATCCCGAAGAGCGAGTTGGCCTGTTAGGGTTTATCGATTTTGTTCAGACACTGGATGCTCAGCACGACACCACAGTGTTAGCTGACTTACTTGATCAACTCAGCTTCACAGATATGCCTACCGAACAACAAGCGCAATTCACCGATCCAACTCAGGTGGTTAGCGCACTGGAGACCCTGTGGGGAGATGCAAACATCAGTCGTCGCCCGGTCATTGATGCCAGATTACCAGCAGGTCAGGAACAAAATATCCTGGGTACCTGTGCGGTCAGACAAACAAAAAACAGTTGTGCACTGCGCATTGCCGACAGCTTGACAACATGTCAGGGTTGTCACGTATTGGACCCCCATGCCAATGCCGAGTTTGGTGTCGAAAAACCGGGACTGTTTGGGACCAGCGGCGAATACTCATTCTCTAATATCCCTCAGGTATTCAAAGTGCCACATCTGAGAAACTTGTATAAGCGGACGGGTAAATTCGGTCAGCCCTATGAGTTTGATATGTTCGTGGGCCAGAGTGTCTTTGGCATATACAAAGGCGGGTTCTTCGATAGAAACCCGCAGCACGAAGGTGCCTCGATCCGTGGTTACGGGTATTCTCATGATGGGTCCGCCGACACACTGCATCGCTTTGCAGGGCTTCTGGACTTTTTACGTCGTCCAGCCGGGACACTGGGTGGCGATGATGTGCGCGGTAACCCAGATGCATTTGATGCCTTTGTGCCACTCAACCCACAACAGTGTTTAACTCAGGTCGCCCATCAGGCCAATGACTTCTTTGCCAAGTTAGGCGCAGATAAGTCGACCTTACTACCATTGGCTCTGGCTGCATCCTCAGGTGACAAAACAGCTGCCAAACAAGTCGTCGAGACAGTACTGAGCAGTCCTGCTATCCATTCAGATCAACGTTGGCAAACCATTGCTCGTGGCGCATTGCATGCCTTGCAGCAACAAAAACCGGTTACCAGTGCGCTCGGAGCCCCCATCGTAGAAGCAGTGACTGCATCTTTAGTTTGTCCGAATCCCCCCAGTGCAGAGATGATGCCACTGTGTTTTCAGCTCGGCTCTACCCTTGAATATGGCGAGAAAGACGGTGTGTGCTATCCAAGCGGGTTGCTCGAACGCGAAGCTGGCGAAGCATTTATGATGGCATTTGATACCAACCTCAAACCCATGGTTGGGCGCCAGCTAACGCTAACCAGCGCCCCCTCAGAAACGTTGCTGGCAGACTTCAAAGCTATGACCGCAGCGGCAGCCGAAGGCCATTGTGATCTAGCGGGTAATAATGGCTTTGGAGGGTATGTGATGACGGTTGCAGCTGCCGAAGCGCCACTTGAGTCAATTGTGGAAACAGATGTGGGGACTGCTCTCACCGTTAGCCAATTACTTGCCAACCGGGTACCTGCAACCTTTGTGTGTTACCCGCCGAAACCGAATCAGGATGAAGCACGTCGCTCAGTACTGGATCGAGATTCAGATGGCATTGCTAACGCACTAGATCAGTCCATGGATAGGAATTAAGAATGCTAAATCACCCGTGCTTTTCTAAACTGGCAGGCCAGGAGGCGCCTGCCCACTTGGTTGAATTACTACAATGGCGCAGCGATAAGTTTGCGTCTCAGCCTGCTTACCATTTTGTGAGCGGGCCAGGCAAACCGGTTCAATCGCTCACCTATGGCGAGCTCTTTACGGCAGCGCAACAGCTGGCAGTAAAATTACAGCGTCAGGGGGCATGCAATGAGCGAGTCATCTTGCTCAGCGAACCCGGCCTGGATTATATAATCTCCTTTTGGGGCTGTGTATTGGCGGGGGCTATTGCAGTGCCCGCATTCCCGCCAGTTATTGCCAGGTTGGAACAGACCTTGCCCAGGATCGAAGCGATCATTTGTGACTGCCAGCCCAAATATGCGCTGGCTTCAGACAAGCTGTTGAGCAAGCGATCAAAAATCACTTCAAAATCAGAGGTTTTTGCTACCCTAAGCTGGTTGAGTGTACGCGAACCAGCACAGCCCAAACAAGCACAAACCGACTGGCAGCCAGTGGCACCTGCTCCCCATGCCACAGCCTTTTTGCAATATACATCAGGCTCCACTTCCACCCCCAAAGGGGTGGAGGTCAGCCATGCTAACCTTATTCACAACTCACAGGCCATTTTTCAGGCACTAGATGGAGACAATACCTTTGTCTCCTGGCTACCGCCTTATCACGATATGGGCCTGATCGGTAACATCATACAAGTTGTATACGGTGGTGGCTGGGGCTACTTTATGGCACCTAACACGTTTTTACGTTACCCACAGTTATGGTTAGAGCTCATTTCAACCCATCGCGCGCGCGTCTCTGTGGCGCCTAACTTTGGTTATCAGCATTGCGTCAATAAGCTTACTGATGAACAAGTTAACGCTTTGGATTTGAGTTGCTGGCAACATGCACTGTCCGGTGCCGAGCCCGTTCGCTTCGCCACTATCCAGGCATTTCAGAAACGTTTTGCCCCGGCAGGCTTTTCCGAGGCCACTTTTCAGCCTTGTTATGGCCTCGCAGAGGCTACATTGATCGTGTCCGGCGGTAAGCCAAAACACAGCGCGAGAAAACTCAACCTCGACAGCCAAGCGCTGCAAGCCGGACAGGTGCGCACTGCACAGCACCCTTTAAATGCCATTGAATCTGTAGCCTGTGGCAAAGCAGCACTGGATACCGAGATCGCCATAGTTAACCCAGACAGTTGTGAGCGTGTTTCTGGGCAACACGTAGGTGAAATCTGGGTGAATGCGCCAGGCGTTGCCAAAGGGTACTGGCAAAAACCCGACATATCACAAGCCACATTTCATGCTCATATTCGCAATGAAGCTGACAAACCCTATCTGCGCACCGGCGATTTGGGATTCATTGACGAACACGGTGAGCTACACATTACCGGCCGAAAGAAAGACCTGATTGTGCTGCGGGGCAAAAACTATTTTCCCAATGACATTGAAAACATCGCACAGCAGAGCTACGAAGGTGCCATCGGCAAAGCCATCGCGTTCAGTATTACTATGGCAGGGCAAGAAGAGCTGGTGGTTTTGCTCGAAGCAAACACCACCAATGAGGATGCACTGGTAGACCTGGTTGCGCGAACCCGCCAACGCCTTGCTGAGCCGCCTCTGGCCCTGACACCTTATGCCGTATTAGCAGTAAAAAGTGGCGCGATACCACAAACATCAAGTGGAAAATTACAACGCTTTCAGGCCAAAGAGTCGTTCTTAACTTTTGCAATGCCTTGCTTATTCGCCAGTGTTGTCGCGCACGACCTTGAAACCAAGGTCGCTCAGGACAGCCCTGACAAACAACCCAAAGACTTGCTGCTGAGCCAGTTGGATGCCCTAAAAGCAGAGCCAGTAGAGGTGACGGCGAGCCCCACATTCGCCGACCTGGCGCTGCAGTTTGACGTGGTTTGCCAGCTGGATAACATGATAAGCACACGCTTTGCCACGCAGAGCCACCTCTGTGCTTTGTTGCAAAATCCAACTTTGTCTCATTGGCTTGCCCTGCTGGAAACAGCCGACACGAGCTCATCCTCACCTCATCAGAGCATTACAAAAACGCAGATCCGTACTCAGCTAATACACCAGCTAGCTCAGCTCACAGGCTTGCCTGCTAGTCATATTAACCTAAACCTTAGCTTTAGTGAGCTGGGTCTGGACTCAGGCAACAGTGTTAAACTGGCAAAAGCACTCGGGGAAACATTCGGGCTGACACTGTCAGACACATTTGTCTGGGAGGCACCCACTGTCGAGCAGGCTATTGAACTACTTAGCCAACAATTATCTGGCCCGACTCCAGTTGCAGCGGCTACGCAAACTTCCCATTCACAGTCAGATAACGGAGCCATTGCAATCATTGGCATGGCTTGTCGCTTTCCACAGGCCAATGATCTCAGCGAGTTTTGGCAATTATTATGCTCTCAGCGCGATGCCATTACTCAGGTGTCGCCTGATCGCTGGCCAGACATGAGTATGGTGAAAACCAAAAGTGGCTATAGTGTTCCCTTGCTTGGTGGTTTCCTCGACCAGGTCGATGGATTCGAACCCCAAATTTTTGGCATTTCACACCGTGAAGCCAGTAAAATGGATCCCCAGCACCGCTTATTGCTCGAAAACAGCTGGCAGGCACTCGAGCATGCAGGCATTGCTCCTAAGTCAATTGCAGGCAGCAAAACGGGCGTATTTGTCTCCAGTGGGCCTCAGGAATACTGGCAACTGCAAAGCCAGAATCTCGCAGAGCTGGATATTCACAGCTGTACCGGCGGCTCTCAAGCCGTTGCCGCAAATAGAATTTCCTATTGTCTTAACTTAACCGGCCCGTCGCTGACAATCGATACTGCCTGTTCCGGTTCCCTCGTCGCAGTGCATCAGGCCTGTGAAAGCCTGCGCCGCGGCGAATCAACCATGGCACTTGCGGGTGGCGTTAATTTGATGCTTAAACCCGATCTCACCGTTGCTTTCACCGAAGCTCAAATGCTATCACCGCGTGGCCGGTGTGCCACATTTGACCAACATGCCGATGGCTATGTCAGGGGTGAGGGGTGTGGCATAGTTGTCCTGAAGCGCCTGACTGATGCCTTACGTGATGGAGATCCAATTCTGGCACAGATTGCAGGCTCAGCGGTAGGACATGATGGTAAAAGCAATGGTCTGACGGCCCCGAACCCGCAAGCACAGCACCAGGTCATCGAGCAAGCACTCACAAACAGTGGACTCTGTGCGAGTCAGGTTGGGTTGATTGAAGCGCACGGTACAGGCACACCTCTTGGCGACCCCATTGAGGCTAAAGTACTGGCTAACATATACAATTCTCGTCAGACGCCAACCAGATGGCTTAGCTCAGTGAAAGCCAACATAGGACACCTGGAATCTGCTGCGGGCATCGCCGGCTTGATCAAAGCGGTTATGTGTGTCCAGCACGGCAAAGTCCCCGGCCAGTTACATTGTGCAACCCCCACTGAGCGGATCGACTGGGAGCATGCTGAACTGACGATCCCAAGCCACACACAAGCCTGGTCAGAAGCGCATAACAACCCCAGAACCGCAGCGGTCAGTTCTTTTGGCTTTGGCGGCACCATCGCACATCTGCTAGTGACTCAAGCGCCGGATGATCATCGAGAGTGTACAGCTCCCGAAACTCCGCAGTTACTTCAGCTATCTGCACGTACGCCAGCTTCTGTGTCCGCTCAGGCGAATGCAATCAGGCACTTCATCGACCAAAACCCGGATATTACGCTGCCTGATATCTGCCACACACTGTCAGGCGCCAGAGACACTTTTGAGCATCGTTTCAGCACTGTGGTCGACTCAATGCAAGCTTTGTCTCAGGCGTTGAGCGATCTGGAGCAGTCAGTTCACAGTGTCACTCAGCCCGTAACATCGGACAGTAACAAAGTTGTCTTTTGCTTTTCTGGGCAAGGCAGTCAGTTTACTGCGATGGGGAAAACCCTACTCAACCAGCCGGTGTTTAAAAAAACCTTTGCACAATGCAACAGACTGTTCGCCCAGCATGCGCAATGCGAGTTGTCACTGGTCGAGCTATTGCACGAGGACACAGATCCAACCTTGCTGCGCAACACTGCCATTCAGCAGCCTTTAATATTCGCGCTTCAAGCCAGTTTAGACAGCCTCTGGAAAGCACAAGGTGTCGCTCCGGATTTGGTTCTGGGTCACAGCCTGGGTGAAATAGCAGCCATGTATAGCGCACAAAGTTTATCCCTGTCTGATGCCATGCAGCTAGCAATCAAACGTGGCCACCTGATGGCACAAGCGCCCACTGAGGGCGCCATGCTCGCCTGCTTAGGTGAAGAAAGTGCTCTGACAAAGCTGACTCACACACTCAATGAACACCTCTGGCTAGCCGCTGATAACGCCCCAGGTAACCGGGTCTTTGCGGGACCACGTGCCCAGCTGGAGAGCCTGAAGCAATCACTGCCCATGACAGTAGAAGGCTCATGGTTACCAGTCTCCGGTGCGTTTCATACCCCGATGATGGCTGATGCTGCGGCGCAATTGCAGCAGTTTGCAGAGCAGTTCGAGTTTGCCAAACCCGCCATTCCGGTTATCTCATCGGTCACCTCTGAGATACTCACTCAGCGACCCGATGGCGCGTATTTGGCCAGACAAATGAGGGAACCGGTTCAGTTCAAACGTGCTGTGGAAAGGGCCTTAGCGCACCAGGGCAAACTTTTTATTGAGTTGGGCCCAGGACGGACTTTGCTTAATTTCGCCTTAAAAACAGCACAAATTAATAGTCAATCCATTCACGGCTTCCCGTCCATTGTAAAACGTCAGGATGCGTATTCAGCGCAGCTGGTTTCATTGGGAAAACTGTGGCAACTCGGATACCCGGTAACAACGACCCCACATTCACACTCAACAGGAAAACGTATAAATATGCCATCGTACCAATTTGACAGAGATTCGTATTGGAATCAGCCAGAAACAGCTGAGCCTGTAGCCCAAACAAGGCCAGCTACCCCACCAGCCGGCCAGGAAAGCTCGCTTATGCAGGCTGCTTTATCTTTATTCCAATCTCAGTCTGCCGTGCTACAAAGCCTTGCAGGTCAGCCTCAATCTACGGCGCATGCCATGACTGCCACGCAGGTACAAGCACAAGCAGCCTCTTCTCAGAATACTGCGATAACGCAGCCGGCTCCTGCTGCGCAAGTTAGTCGTGAGTCTAGCCATGCAACATTGGTGTCGTTGCTTGCCTCTATCGCGGGCTGTGCACCAAGCGACATTCATGATAACGATAAATTGCATAGCCAGCTGGGGCTCGATTCATTAATGGTGAAACAGCTCACTAAACAACTGAAACAAACGTGGCCCGAACTAAGTCAGTTCAAAGCGGAACAACTAGAACAGGACCCGAGTGTGGCTGAGCTAGTGGCAATTGTTGATGCGCAGCTAAATCCTCATCCAACTCAGGTAACAGCGTCACTACCGAATGCCGCGATGAGTTGGCAGGCTCAAGCGCCAGCCCAAGCAGAAGCGACCGAGGAGTCACATACCGTTGTCCCGGAAACTGACTTTGAACAATCGGAGGAGTATCAGACTCACATCGCACGTCTCAACATGATCAATGCAATTGGCGAAAACCCCTATGGACGGATCCATCAGGGACTTAACTCTGGCCGGGCAACCCTGAATGATGTGGACGTGCTGAACTTTGCCTCATTTAACTATTCTGGTTTATCTAACCACCCGGAAGTCATCGCAGCTACTCAGGCGGCCGTTGCACACTACGGTACATCTCCTTCCGCAACGCCTCTGTTATTTGGCGAAACCCCACTGCATCATGAATTGGAATCCGAAATTGCCGATTACCTGGGCTGTGAGGCCTCTGTGGTATTTGCCAGTGGTCACAGCACCAGTGTGGCTGTGATTGGACACATTATGGACAAACAGGACTTGGTGATCCATGACCAGTGGATCCATGACTGTGCGGTACGCGGCGCGATGCTATCTGGTGCGCAACGTCGTTCATTTGGCCATGATGACTGGGCCGAACTAGACAAGATCCTCAGCAAAATCCGCAAGTATTATCGCCGCGTCTTGATAGTCATTGAGGGAGTCTACAGTCAGGACGGTGATATTGGTAATCTGCCAGAGTTTATCCGTATTAAGAAGCAACACAACTGTATGCTGATGATAGACGAGGCTCACTCCATTGGCGTACTCGGCAAAACCGGCGCCGGCGCTGGTGAATACTACGATGTAGTGCGAAGTGACGTCGACATCTGGATGGGGACTTTAAGTAAAGGACTCGGCAGTTGCGGCGGCTACATTGCGGCGTCCAAAAACTTCATTCAATTTCTGAAATATACCACGCCATTGCTTATTTTTAGCACAGGTATCACCCCAGCGAATGCTGCCGCGGCCCTGGAAGCAATCCGGGTGCTAAGACGCGAGCCTGAGCGTCTGGAAAAACTTAAGAGCAACGCAGCCTGGTTCCTCGCCAGGGCACAGGAGCTTGGGTTTGACTGCGGCCCAACAACGCATTCTCCCATTATCCCAATCATTGTCGGGGAGTGGGAAGTTGCCATGCTCTTGTCTGCCAGGCTGCGCGAGAAACACATCAATGTTATGCCAATCGGCTACCCCGCAGTAGAAAAGCATCGTTGTCGACTGCGTTTCTTTATGAACGTTGAGCATACCCGTGAAGAACTGGAATTTGCGCTGCAATCCCTGCTGAGTGAAATGACCCAACTTAAAACAGAACAATTACCCGAAACAGAAAGTGTATGAGGCAATAATGGATTCAAATACAACATATGACGCCCTGGTTACCGGGGCAACAGGTTTTATCGGCAATCACATGGTGCATACTTTGCTAGAGGCGAACAAAAAAGTGCGCGTTCTGGTGCGCCAATCGCCAAAATGTAAAGTGCTTGAAGGCCTGCCGGTTGATATTGTCTATGGCACACTGGAAGATCGGGAAACCCTGATCGCAGCGGCGCAAAACGTCAAAGTGATTTATAACTGTGCCGGTCTCTCCTCTGACTGGGCTGCTGATGACGCATTTTTTGCTGCCAATATCCGTGGTGTAGAAAACGTTCTGGCTGCGCTGGAACATTCTGACGCCGAACGCCTGATCCACATCAGTACATCTGATGTATACGGTTACCCTAAGTCGCCAGTGTCGGAAGATTATGGTCCGCAAAATATTGGCCTGCCTTATAACCGCAGCAAAGCCGAAGGTGAAGAAGTGATCTGGCGCGCAGTTCAAGAGCGTGATGTGCCGGTGACGGTGTTTCGTCCCGCATCCGTATACGGTCCCAGATCCATGGAATGGGTAGTAGAAATAAGCCGCCTGATGCTAAATAAGGAAATGGTCTTGCTAGATGGGGGACATTCTCATGCAGGCTTAGTGTATGTGCGTAACCTTACCGAGGCAATGCTACGTGCGGCTGATATACCAGCCGCAGCAGGACAGGCATACAATATCCGGGATGAAGGTGAGCATTCTTGGAAAGACTTTGTAGAGGGGATGGGGCAATGCTTTAAACCTCAACACTGGAAGTGTATGAAAGTCCCCGCGAGCCTTGCCTTTGGCTTTGGCTACCTGATGGAGAAAGTCTATGCGTTGCTCAATATCAAGTCTCGCCCGCTGCTAACGCGCCATGCCGTGCACTTGCTCAGCAGAAATCAAGGCTTTCCAATTCATAAAGCTAAATCAGAACTGGGGTTCGAAAGCTGGGTCAGCTTTGAAGCAGGCATGGAGTTAACGCGTGAATGGATGCGCTCAGAAGAAGGTAAAACCTGTATTGCTCCTGAGACTCAGAAGCGGGAAGCCTATTTATGAACCAATTGCTGTTCGAACAGCCAACCCGCTTGCCAGCCCAGCCGAGGCCCTCACCGGCTGACCAATGGTTCGTCGGGTTGGGCCAAAATCCGGCGGCGACGCTGAGATTATATGCCTTTCCTTTTGCCGGCGGTGATGTGAGCGCTTTTTACCATTGGCGAAACAGGTTACCTGAACATATAGAATTGGTATGTGTGCAGTTACCTGGCCGAGGCAAACGGGCAACAGAGCAAATTGCGGATAGCTTCGATGCGTATCTGGCACCGCTCTCCCAGCTCATCGAACAGCAAAACATGCCTTTTGCATTTGTCGGTTACAGCATGGGCGCGTTGCTGGCCTATGCGGTTATTGGCCACTTGGCTGAAAACGGCATGGCCTTGCCACAGCACTTTTTTGCTTTGGCATGCTGTCCACCAACACGACACACTTTTCGCTGGCAGGAAATGTCGGACGGCGAATTGATGAACATCTTGCGCAGATCCGATCCCAAATGGATGGCTGATGTATCTGAACAGGAACTGCAGGGGCACTTGAGTGTACTCAGACCTGATTTACATCAATGCCAGCACTTCGTACAACATGGTGCACATCCGGAGATCAACATACCGATAACCACCATTGCAGGCACCGAAGACCAATTGGCAATGCCGCACGACATGGCTATGTGGCATCGACTCACCCGACAATCGTGTATCAACCACCGACTGAAAGGGGGACATTTTTTTATGTTTCACACTTCATCGCATGCTTTGCTGCACATTTTATCAAAAGCACTGGCATTACCGTCAAGCTCAACACGCGTCGTGCCATTCACACATTTTAATTCGAAGGAAACTTATTCATGAACGCAACTCAGAAACTTTCCAAGGCCCAGCTATACAGCGCCATTTACGATTACTTCGCAGCTGGTATGTTTGCCTTACCAATACTCACGGCCTGGTATCTTGCCGGCCCCTTACAGGAAGCACACACTCTGTTTGGTGCCACAGGAGATTACCCTCAGTTTTCAGGCTTTCATTTGCTATTTGCTAATTTATTTGGTGGCTTCGCCATCATGTGGTCGACGTTGAGGATCGTCAAACGAGAGCCCATTTTTGGCATGTGCGATGGCTACCTCAGACTGTATTACGGCAGCTTAATGTGCCTCTATGTATTTGCCTTCGATACCAGCCGTATTCTGTACTTATTCATCCTGATTGAGTTTTTCTGGAGTTCAGTACAGCTGACTTTATATTACAAAGCGAAAAAAGAGCAAACAAACGGATTTGCAGCTGCCGCGGCCGCATAAATCCCGAACACTAACAAGGAAACGTCAATGAACATAGAAAAACTCTTGATGCTGGATGAGATAACCTCTGTTTCGGATGATCGCAGCAGCTTAACTGCGTACAGCGCGGTGCCAAGCACTGCGCCTTTATTTGAAGAACACTTTCCAGACGCCCCTATTTTTCCCGGCGTACTGTTGACCGAGGTAATGGCGCAAGCCGCAGGCCACCTCACTATGGTCAACAACAACTTTGAAGCCATGGCCATTCTGGCAAAGATAAATAAAGGTAAGTTCATAGGCATTGTTCAGCCTGGGGACAAATTGCGCTGTGAAGCGATACTCACAAAATGCGAGCGCGGCTTTTCTCTGTGCGATGTCCGTTTATTCAATAACGAGCAACTCTGTGCAAGTGCAGAGCTTAGAATGAAGGTACTGTCCTTCCCCACAGACAATGCCAAACAGCTGCTCATAGAGCGCCACAACAAACTACGCCAATGTTTAACTTCAAACCCGGATATTGAGTACACTGTATGATTGATTCAACGACTATGCCAGCAACCTCCTATCAACCCGATGCGTTGCCTACGTTCGTAGATATTTTAACTAAAAGAGCTAGCAAAAATGCAGATGATACGGCACTGGTCTTTTTACAAGACGGGGAGCAACGCCAAACTCCGATGACATATCGTATGTTGCATGATCAGGCCCAGCAATTCGCGTGCGGCTTACGTGCACAGGTAGCAAGAGATGACAGAGTCATACTGCTTTTTCAGTCTTCCTACGAGTTCGCGGTGGCATTTTTGGGCTGTATGTACGCTGGGGTGATTTCGATCCCCTTACCAATCCCCGGTCGACGTAAAAGTGAGTGGACGCGTATGCAAAGCATTGTTGAAAATGCAGACTGCAAGCTCATTGTGTCCATCGAAAAGCTACTCCCCAGGCTTCACAAGCATGAAGCGACGCACTTTGAGAGCACGCTCGGTAAATATGTGTCTTATGAGACACTCGCCTCCCACCCTGAGCGCTCTGACTTCATTCCGGTGGTCACACAAGGTAGCGACATCGCCTTTTTACAATATACGTCCGGCTCAACTGGTGCGCCAAAAGGGGTGGCGTTGACCCACGATAATCTGATAGAGAATCAACTCCTGCTCAAAAAAGGGTTCCGTAATTATGGTAACTCGGTGTACCTGTCCTGGTTGCCACTCTTCCATGATATGGGCCTGATCGGTAACTTCATGCAGGCCATTTATATTGCTCAGCCGTTTATTTTTATGGCTCCCAATGCATTTTTACAAAAACCTTATCGGTGGCTTAAAGCCATCTCAGATTATCGAGTTCGGGTATCTGGTGCCCCCAACTTTGCTTATCAACTGTGCGTCGATAAGATCACTGATAGCGAGCTGGAAACACTCGACTTATCGAGTTGGGAGGTCGCATTCAATGGTGCCGAACCTGTCAGAGCCAGCACGCTCAAGCAATTTGCAGAGAGGTTTAAACGCTGTGGGTTCAAAGCCGATGCACTGTACCCATGCTATGGCACCGCAGAGTCAACATTGATCATCAGTGGTGCGATAGAAGCTTCGGAGCCAGTTCTGTTGCATGCAGACAGAAGTAGCTATGAACAGGGACGGATTGTGCCACTTCAAACGCAAAATGAAGAGAGTATCGTATTGGTCGCCAGCGGCACACCACTCATCGAAAACTCCATCGCCATTGTTTGTCCGGATACCCAGACAAAACATGATGAATTGCACATAGGAGAAATCTGGCTTACCAGTCCGTGTAATGCACCGGGATATTGGGCAAATCAAAGCGCCTCGACCAGAGCGTTCAAAAATCGCCTCGCAAACTCCTCTGATGAGCGAGACTTCCTCAACACCGGTGATCTTGGCTTTTTATACCAGGGCAATATCTACATCACAGGCCGCTCAAAAGATCTGCTGATCTTCAATGGGCGAAATATCTACCCTCAGGATATAGAAGCGTGCAGTGAACTTGCCCATGCTGCGTTAAAGCCTGGTCGCTGTGCCGCTACATCTCTCTATAAAGATGACAAAGAGCGACTGGTCTTAGTCCATGAGCTCAACCGTTTGCATGCCAGAGAAAGCGACTATAGCGAAGTGTTTGAAGCAATTCGGATTGCCGTCTACAAAGAATTTGCGATCCCGGTCCATGCAATTGCGCTGGTATCTCCCTCATCCGTTCCAATGACTTCCAGTGGCAAAATACGCCGCCAAAGCTGTAAATCTCAGTTTATTGAGCAGCAATTGGACCTCGTTGCGAGCTGGACTGAATATTAATAGAAACAACCATATATCAAGTCATTGACTTAACTAAAGGACATACTATGACATTACAACAAATCCGTACACTGATCATCAGTTGGGGTAAAGAGAACGTCAAAAGTGACTTCTCTGAGCAGGATCTTGAAAACGATATCGCATTACTGGGCTTAGACTCCATTGACGTGGTTGAGTTTTGTGAATATCTGGAAGAGCAGTTAGACATAAGTGTTGAGCTGGACTGGGTGATGGAATTCGAAACCCTGGCAGCACTCGGTGAAGAACTGACAACAACCGAAAGCGCAGTGTAGTCTGCGCACACTGCCACTTAACAATATCGCATACCTAATGATGTAAAGTGGTATAGGGAAAGAATGGACGTCACTACATTCTTTCCCCCCTGCCAACAGCTCTCAACACAAGAGCGCAATTTAACTGAGCATTGCTCAGCAGCTAAACAATGATTGCGACGAATTGTATAGAGTTTCCGCTATCTTTTCGGGCGATTCATCCCGAATAGTACAGAGTTGTTCAAACACCTCGACCACCCGTTTTGGCACATTGGGCTGTCCCTGATAACCCGCTAACGGCATCGATGGTGCATCTGTCTCCAACACCAATGCTTGCAATGGAACTTGTGCCAGGGTTGTACGGGTTTTCGCCGCTCGCGGATAACTGATGGTGCCACCCACACCGAGTTTAAACCCGAGCTTCAGATAACTCTGCGCATCTTGCAATGAGCCAGAGAAGGCATGAATAACACCTCCGTTTTGAGGGGGGCACTGTTTAAAAGCCTTGGCCAGCAGGTGATGACTTTTGCGATGATGGACAATCAGCGGCAGACGGAGGTCATTGGCCAGCACTATGTGCTCACGAAACAAGTGCTGCTGCGCAGTAACATCATCGACCATGGCATCAATACCACACTCACCAATCGCCACCAGCTGCGAACGATGCAAATGGGCAAGCGCCGCTAAGTCAGGCATATCCATGGCGCTGTGCTGTGCCATAAAGTAAGGATGAAGGCCAAAAGCGATGTGCACGCCCGGGTGCAGCTGGGCGAAAGCAGGCAAAGTGCGGCACTGCTTCAACGTTACCCCAGGCACCACCCACTGCCCAACACCCAGTGCCTGCGCCTCTGTCAGATGGAGTGACAGACTGTCTCTGAATTCTTCAAAATCGAGATGGCAATGGGTATCAATGAAGCGCATGGGATATGGCACTAAGGGTTAAGGCGTTCAACCTGCCACTGCCCATTGGCATCTTTACGATACATAAAGCGGTCATGCAAACGATGCTCTCCCCCTTGCCAGAATTCAATCTGATGAGGTTTAACACAGTACCCGCCCCAGAAGTCCGGCAACGGAATATCGCCTTTCGCGAACTTGCTTTTCATGCTGTTGAAGGTCTGCATCAGGGCCTGACGAGAGGAGACCGGACGCGACTGGGCTGAAGCCCAGGCAGCAAGCTGGCTTTCTTTTGGACGGGAGAGGAAGTACTTAGCCACCGCAGCTGTCGGTAGCGGTTCGGCTTCACCATACACTATCACCTGACGCTCCAGATTGTGCCAGGGAAAATGCAATGAAATCTTGTTATTACCTTTGAGCTCTTGTGCCTTACGCGACCCGGTGTTGGTGAAAAAGACAAAACCGTTGTCGTCTACCTGTTTAAGCAACACAATCCGCTGTGACGGCTGACCCTGCTCATCCACCGTGGCCACCACCATGGCGGTCGGGTCGCTGAGGTTTGCATCCACGGCTTGTTGCAGCCAGTGTTCAAACTGCACTATGGGATTGTCATCGAGCTTCTCGCGGGAGAGGCCATCTTTAGTATATTCGCGACGAATATCATCAAGTTTCATGGTGGTCATTCCTTACATAACACAAAAGGCCGCATTAGTGCGGCCTCAGTCTAACATAACGTGATGCATGCATTACATGATCTCACGCAGGACTTACATCTGCTCCATCACCTCGATGCCCAGCAGTTCCAGACCTGTGTGAAGTGTTCTGGCAACCAGATTACACAACAACAGACGGCTTTCACGTACTTCAGCAGACACATCGTCTTTAAGGATTGGACAAGCTTCGTAGAAGGTCATGTACAGACTCGCCAGCTCGTACAGATATCCACATAGTACGTGTGGTGTAGCTTCGCCGATCATTAGATCCAATACTTCTTCAAGCTGCAGGAGTTTCAGCGCAAGCGCCTTTTCCTGTGGCTCTACAATGTTGATGCTGCCACTGAGCGCCGCGCTGTCTACTCCGGCTTTGCGGAAAATACTGCGCACACGGGTATACGCATACTGTAAGTAAGGTGCGGTTGCGCCTTCGAAGCTCAGCATAGTATCCCAGTTGAAGATGTAATCACTGGTACGGTGCTTCGACAGATCGGCATATTTCACCGCGCCAATACCCACTTTGCGGGCGATTTCAGCGCGTGCTTCTGCACTCAGCTCAGACGCACGGTCGGCTAGTTTTTCGCTGGCACGGCTAACCGCTTCATCCAACAGTTCAGCCAGCTTGACTGTACCGCCTGTACGGGTCTTGAACGGCTTACCGTCGCTGCCCATCATAGTCCCAAACGGACAGAACTCATAGCTGGTTTCGTCGCGCAGCAGGCCCGCTTTGCGTGCAGTCAGCTCAACCTGGTTAAAGTGCAGGCTCTGGCGGGCATCCACAAAGATCAGGATGCGCTCAGCGCCCAGCTCGTTGGAGCGATAATCACACGCTGCCAGATCGGTCGTGGCATACAAGAACCCACCACCTGATTTTTGCACGATAAACACCGACGGTTCACCATCTTTGTTTGCCAGCTCATCCAGGAACACCACCTGTGCGCCCTGATCTTCAACCGCAATGTTTTTCTCTTTTAACAGCGCGATGATCCCGGCCAGACGATCGTTGTAGGCACTTTCAGCCATAATGTCATCGCGCGTGAGCGTCACATTCAGCTTTTTATACACTTCTTCAGAGTGCTTCACGGACGTGTCGATAAACAACTGCCACAGTTTCTGGCAATGTGCATCACCACCTTGTAATTTAACCACGTAATCACGGGCTTTATCCGAGAACCCTTCTTCATCGTCGAAGCGCTTCTTAGCATCGCGGTAGAAAGTTTCCAAATCCGCCAGTGCCACGTTTTCCAGGTCAATGCCTTGCGCCAGCATATCTTCCAGGTGTGCGATCAGCATACCAAACTGCGTGCCCCAGTCGCCCACGTGGTTCTGACGCGTGACTTTGTCACCACGGAACTCAAGCGCACGTACCACGGCATCACCAATGATGGTAGAACGCAGATGACCCACGTGCATTTCTTTAGCCAGGTTAGGCGACGAGAAATCGACGACCACGTTTTGCGCCTGAGCATGCTCAGCCACGCCTAGCTTGGCATCCTGATTGGCCGCTTCCAGGCTCGCAGCCAGAAACTCCGGCTTAAGGTGAATATTGATAAAGCCCGGGCCGGCAATTTCAGTTTTTGCAGCCACATCGCTGACATCCAAATTATCAATGATCTTCTGAGCCAGCTCTCGCGGGTTAGTTTTTAGTGCTTTCGCAGCGCCCATTGCGCCATTAATTTGATAGTCACCAAACTGCGCACGGGTGCTTTGCGTTACCGCCGGATTGGTGCCTTCAGGGATCCCCGCCGCGGCCATCGCAGACAGAGCTTTTTCAATTAGAATACTTTTAATGTTCATTGTGTTTCCTTTGGGTCAGTGCCAGCCTGGGCACTGAGCAAACATCATCGGCGCCTTGGGGCGCCGGAATAAAACGCAGCTTTAAACAGTCAGCGAACAATCGGATCGAATACACTAGCTTATAGGACGCGCCAGAGCCAAATCAACCCGAAGCATGACTTTTGGGACCATCAGGCAAGCCGGATGGCCCACGTTAACTTAGTGTTCGCGCGTCTGATGGAACTGAACGTCCGGATAACGTTCCATCGACAGGTTTAGATTCACCCGGCTTGGCGCGATATACGTCAGGTTATCGCCTCCATCGAGTGCCAGGTTCTGCTCACACTTACGGCGGAATTCGGCCAGTTTTTTCTCGTCTTCACAATTAACCCAACGCGCCGTCTGAACGTTAACGCTTTCGTAGATCGCATCCACGTTGTACTCAGACTTCAGTCGTGCCACTACCACGTCAAACTGCAGCACACCGACCGCGCCTACGATTAGATCGTTGTTGATCAGCGGGCGGAACACCTGTACGGCACCTTCTTCTGATAACTGTACCAGACCTTTGAGCAGCTGTTTTTGCTTGAGTGGATCTTTAAGGCGGATACGGCGGAACAGCTCAGGGGCAAAGTTCGGAATACCACTGAACTTGAGTTTTTCACCTTGAGTGAAAGTATCACCAATCTGGATTGTACCGTGGTTATGCAAACCGATGATGTCACCGGCAAAGGCTTCCTGTGCGCGTTCACGATCACCTGCCATAAAGGTCACGGCGTCAGAGATGCTCACTTGCTTACCAAGGCGAACATGATTCATCTTCATGCCCTGAGTGTATTTACCTGACACAATACGCATAAAGGCGATACGGTCACGGTGTTTCGGGTCCATGTTAGCCTGAATTTTAAATACGAATCCGGTGAATTTATCATCATCTGCACACACTTCGCGCTCATCTGTTTGACGCGGCAGCGGTGACGGCGCCCACTCAGTCAGGCCATCGAGCATGTGATCCACACCAAAGTTACCAAGGGCGGTACCAAAATACACCGGCGTCAGTTCGCCACTGAGGAATAGCTCTTTATCGAATTCGTGCGAGGCACCAATGACCAGTTCCAACTCTTCACGCAGCTGCTCTGCCAGGCTTTCACCGATGGCGGCATCCAAGTCGGCGTTATCTAACCCCTTAATGGTGCGCACTTCCTGAATGGTATGGCCCTGACCCGTTTGATACAAAATGGTCTCATCACGGTGAATGTGGTACACCCCTTTGAACTCTTTACCACAGCCAATCGGCCAGGTAACTGGCGCGCACATGATGTTCAGTTCAGTCTCAACTTCGTCCAGCAGCTCCATCGGATCGCGGATATCACGGTCCAGCTTGTTCATGAAGGTCACGATAGGCGTATCGCGTAAACGGGTGACTTCCATTAGCTTACGGGTTCGATCCTCAACACCTTTGGCCGCGTCGATGACCATCAGACAGGAATCCACGGCAGTGAGCGTACGATAAGTATCTTCCGAGAAGTCCTCGTGTCCCGGGGTATCCAGCAGATTAACCAGGCTGTCGTTGAACGGGAACTGCATCACAGACGTGGTTACTGAGATACCACGCTCTTTTTCCATGTCCATCCAGTCTGATTTTGCGTGCTGGTTAGAACCACGGCCTTTTACTGTACCAGCCTGTTGTAGGGCCTTACCGAACAAGAGTACTTTTTCTGTGATGGTGGTCTTACCCGCATCCGGGTGCGAGATGATAGCGAAGGTACGTCGCTTGTTTATTTCATTGAGGAAAGTCTGATCTGCCATTAGTCAATTCTTTAGGTTATACGCGGATCCACACATGCTACGCAAAGTGTGCGCATGACACTTTGCAGGGTCATCCGGCGGGTTCATTTTTAATCATGCACTATTTTCGCCGATCTTGGCGCTTTTAACAATCAGTGAAGGTCAGTTACGTCATGATTTCGTTCAATATCGGGTCAAATTCCCCATGCTTCACTCGATGCCAAAAATGGGATATGAATATTTCTTGAATAAAATGACTTGCTTGGAGGTCGTCTGATAGGATAGTTCCTAATTTCAGATAAAAGATATAACAACATGAACAGCAAGCTTTTTGTAATACCGAAACCAAACCCCAATGCCAAACTCAGACTGTTTTGTTTTCCTTATGCTGGCGGCTCACCCGCCATATATATGCCATGGAACAGTGCGCTTCACCCCGATGTAGAACTGGTGCTATTGCAATTTCCGGGTCGTGGTGCACGCATGGGAGAGTCTGCTCATGTGACCATGCAACAAAAAGTGGATGAGCTATTGGCATATCAGGCCTTTTTGACCGAAAAGCCCTATGTACTCATGGGGCACAGTTTGGGTAGCCGAGTGATTTTTGAAGTCACGAAACATCTGGTTCAACAAAACGCGCCGTTACCACGCCACCTAATCGCATCGGGCAGCCGCGCCCCACACACCAGCACAGACAAGAAGCGCATTTACAACTTGCCCCATGATGAGTTTGTTGAAGAGCTTTATAAACTTAATGGCACACCCAAAGAGCTGCTGGAACACAAAGAGCTGATGGAGTTACTGCTCCCCTTATTGAGAGCTGATTTTCAAATTGCCGAGTGTTATCAGGCCCAACCTGTCAACCTGCCCTGCCCTATCACTGTGTTTCATGGCTATGATGACATCGAAATCAGTGCCGAGCAGCTGCACGGTTGGCAGGATTTGAGTGAACACAAAATTGACATTCATTACTTTAATGGTGGCCACTTCTTCATCAATCAATGCAGTGATGAAGTGATCAGTCAGGTCAATCAGGTACTACACAAAATACTGTAATTTGATTTGCCTAAGTGGGTAAGTTGGCCAAAGATAAACACATTCATGTGTATACAGGTAATAAAATGGAAGGCTTACTTCATGCGCTCATGCTGGACGGCCAGGGTGGCGCAACCCCGATATCAGATTTAACGCAGGCACTCAAAGACGAGGTGCCGCTTTGGCTGCACTTTGACTACACAAACGACGCAGTTCAACATTTCTTGAGCCAGCTGGATTTTCTGCAGGAATGGGAGTGGCAAGCTTTGCTTGCAGAGGAAACCCGACCTCGTGTGACCCGTGCAAGTCATGGGTTGCTGTTGTTTTTACGCGGCGTCAACCTTAACCCCAGGCAAAACCCGGAAGATATGGTCTCAGTGCGCTGCTTTATAAATAAAAACGTGCTGATCACTTGTCGTAAGCGCGTGTTGATTTCTATCGAAGAGCTACACAGCGCATTACTGGACGGTCAGGGGGCTCAGTCAATCAGCGACCTGATCTGCGCCCTGATTGATCGCCTGACACACCGTATGCAGGACACATTATGGCAGGTCGAAGAACAGCTGGATGAGTTTGAAGAGCAACTAGACAAAGAGGAATGCCAGCCTGACTACCATCAAATTACCTTGCTACGGCGTCAGGTTATCGCCTTAAAGCGCTATATCAAACCGCAGCGTCAAGCTATCTATGATTTGATTGATACTAAGGTGAACTTTCTGAGTCTTGAGCAGCGCCGCTTACTCGGCGAGGCAAATAACACCCTCAGCCGCTATATTGAAGAGCTCGAAGCCAGCATTGAACGGGCACAGGTCCTGCAACAAAGCATTACCAATCAGCTTAATGAGCAGCTGAATCAGCGCATGTACATAATGTCTGTGGTCGCTGCCCTGTTTTTACCGTTGGGCTTTTTAACCGGTCTATTGGGGGTCAACATAGGAGGCATTCCAGGCACAGAGAATCCCTGGGCATTCACAATTTTCATACTTGCATTGGTGATATTAACCATTGCTGTAGGCGTTTTGTTTAAACGTCGGAAATGGATATAAAATGCGGAATTTAGAAGCATAGATGTGACGTAAAATGGCGCTCTCGCTAGGGATCGAACCTAGAACTTGGCCTCCGGAGGGCCACGTGATATCCATTTCACCACGAGAGCAACATCTTAGTGGTGCCAATAATAATCATATCCAGCCGCAAATACTAGTCATTGTTGTCTATATGCTTAATTTATGGTCTAAAACTCGAAAAAAGACTTCACACAGAGCGAAATTCACGATATTTAACTATGCTTAGAACAATAACAATAATGACGACCTGTTAATACACGGAAAATTGGTCTCCTGTATTAACACGACATCATCCTGAGAGGACCGTATTATGACTCCAATGACCACTGAACAAGTTGCTGAATTTTTAGATGTTAAAGTGGAGCGCGTCAGGCGACTGGCACGCGAAAACCTGTTAGTTGCCAAACAACAGGATGAGCAGGGCGAACCCATTTTTGACAAAGATGACGTAGAAAAATACAAAGAACTGGCAAAACGACTAGGCGGGATTTAAGCGCAACAGAAGCGACGCCGCCTTCCCAATATTGCTTCGTGACCAGACTAATAAAACGCCCGACTGATACTCGGGCCAAATGGTCTGTGCGAAGCGACTAACGACACCACGCCTTCAACAGGAGCAGTAAGGGGTCAACATACGAGACCAGCCCGCGTCGCTGATACCAGGCAAGACAGAGCAGCAGGTAAATTTCCACATAGCAATGTAGCTTATCCTCTGCATACTTTGGCAACGGGATCTCTGCCAGACTGAAATAGCGCTTCAGCATCTGATTACCTTCACGTACAGACAGCGAAAAAGAGACACATAAGGCCGCCAAATCAAAATATCGGTCGTTGTATTGCGCGTATTCAAAATCGATAAACACGGGTCCCTGTGCTGTTACCAGCATATTGTCTTTGACCAAATCATTGTGGCAAAAGCAGATATCAGGCTCAAACTGCGCCCGCCTTCGACCTAAAGCAGACACATCAAACTTCCCTTCAAGCACCAGAGCGGCCTCACAGAGCGCCGCACTCAGGTCAAGTTGCCCGCTCTGGGGTCGCACAAAACCATGTAACGTGTGCAGGTTTGCTAACAAGCTATCGCTCAGGCAGAGCGGCTCATCTTGTTGTGGTAAAAATTCAAACAACGCCAGCCGGGTCTGAACATGGTAACCTGCCAAAGGCTGTGCCACGCCAAGGAGAGCCAGCTGTCCCTGCGCTTCCAGCGCCTGGACAGGCATTGTGCCTGAGTAATGCTTAAGCAAATAACCTTGTTTCGCCTGCTCAAGATAGTAATTTTTATTACTTAACCCTTTGTTGAGTGGACGCAGTGCACTGATGCTAAGAGCGGGGAAAGCTTGCCTGATCAGTGCACTCAGCTCAGCATCAAAGCGCGGCAAGCGGTTTGCCCTCTTTTTGTTGATGTACTTCGTACCAACGCACATACCCCCAACAGACCACTATGGTGTAAAAACCAAACAGCACCAGGGTGGGGTAATAGCCTTTGAGATAGTAAAGATACATAGACGCCGCATCGATCACTACCCAATACAGCCAGTTTTCCAACACTTTACGGGCAACCAGATAAGTGGTTACCACAGCAAAGCAGGTCGTCAGGCTATCCAGATAAGCCAGCTCAGCATGAGTATACTTATCCATCACATAACCAATGCCCAACGCCACAAGTAATGTGCCCAAAATAATAACGCTATGTCGAGACAAGGACCAGGAAACGATTTCCAGGGACTTATCCTGTCTGCCACTGCGCCACATCCACCAGCCGACTACCGCCATGAACATATAGTAAAAGTTCAGCAAGGACTCCATCAGCAACGCACCATTCCAGTACATCACGGTATAGATAAAAGTACTGACAAACGCTGCAGGCCAGCACCATGAGTTTTCCCTTATCGCCAGCAACAGGTAAGCGGCTGATAAGATCACGGCCAGATACTCCCACACTGACATGGCAGTGAACCCAGCCAAGGTTTCAGCTAGCCACTGCATCATGATTGGGGCGACAGGTCGCCACTGATGAATTTACAGACAAACACGATTTTGCCAAACTGCTCAAACGAGCGCTTCATTTCTGCAGATAGAGTATCCATCAGCACATCATAGTCACCAAACACCTGAGTAGACATAGTATTAGTGAGTACTTTCAGCTCCGGGTGCTGATTCAGGCGCTCGATAAAGTCTTTGATAAAAGGGATATAGTCAGCATGCAATGGATATTTGCTGATCTCGACAGAGAGTTGCATCACAGTGTCCTCGTCAGAATTATAAAGGAGTTAGTTTGCAGGATAATTTAAAGTGCTGCCACCGTCCGTTAACGAGCGAGGCCTGTAATTGATCCAATCCTGCTGATAGGCGATCTTATTGTCCGGGTTAAAATGTAATACGGTCGTGAATCGCCAGGGGCCCATTTCCCGACCTTCATACTCAAAGCGCACATAGGTGCCACGAATAACGGCACGACGTTGCTGCTCGTCTAAGATCACCTCGCTGAGGGTATATGTCTGTTTCCCATCCAGAATTTTGACATTCCCGGCAGACCAATTAAAAAACTCGGCCAATGCCCGTTTATCCTTGACAGCAAAGCCATAAATCATGTCTTCCAGCTGAACATCGTCGGCATAAAAGGACAAAAATAAAGCAAAATCCTGACGTGCCTGATAGGTCGCTATGTAGTCATTGAGTACTTGTCTGAGCGCACTCGATTCGCGCGCTGACGCTCGGGTATTATCTGTCAGGCCACAGCCAGCAATCAGGAAGGTTACCAGCAACACAAGACATAGAGTGAGCTGTGTGGTGAATATGCCGCGCAAATCTACCTCCGGGTATGAATATCAGTCTAAAGTAGCCCTCGAGTAAGAGCCCGGTGATTATATCATACCCGAATAGGATGATCTGTGCCGGCACACAACTAAGCGCCAACTATGCCTAATGGCTTCGCACTTTGCCAGGCACCACGGGTAAAATCAGGAATGGTTACAGACTCACTGCGGTTTGCCACAGACAATGCTGACAAAGGCGAAATCACCGACCAGGCAGCACCATCATAGACATCCTGATCTAACGGTTCGCCATTTCTCAGACAGTAAATCATCCGCCAGAACATCAAAAAGTCCATGCCTCCATGACCCCCATTGCGCTCGGCTTCTGCACCCATTTTCAGCCACAGAGGATGATCATATTTGGCATACCAGGTACTCATATCTTCATCCCAGTTATGAAAAGACCCTGTGCCGCCATGTTCTAGCGCAATGCGATTCGGGAACCCGGCAAACACCCCGTTGGTGCCCTGGATCAAATTATGTCGGGAGTAGGGGCGCGGCGTTGTGGTATCGTGCTGGATCATAATAGAACGCCCTTTGACCGTTTTTACCAAAGTCGTATTCATGTCACCGGCAACATATCGCCATTGATTACGCTGATGATCCGATGCAAATTCGCGCTGAGCATAGGCAGCCCGGCCCAGTGCCGGTGAACTCATGGAAGTCAGAAAATCAAATCGATCACCCCGGTTAATATTCATATACTGAGATACCGGCCCTAAGCCGTGGGTGGGATAGAGGTTGCCATTACGCTTAGTATGCCACTCTGTGCGCCAGGAGCCGGTTTTATGCTCCAGCTCTTTCATCTGCCAGCGCAGCTCATGAATATACGCAGCTTCACCGTGTAACAGTTCCCCAAACAGGCCCTGTCGTACCATGTTCAATACCATCAACTCATCACGACCGTAGTTGACGTTTTCCATCATCATACAGTTTTTCTGAGTCCGTTCTGCGGTATCAACCAATTGCCACATTTCTTCCACCGTCAGGGCCAGTGGCACTTCAACAAAGGCGTGTTTGCCGCTCTCCATGGTGTCGACTGCCATCGGCGCATGCCAACGCCAAGGTGTCGAAATAATAACGATGTCAATATCATCCCGGGCAAGCATTTCCCGATAAGCAAACTCTGACCCCTGATACAGGGCTGGGGCCTTCTCCCCCCGCTCTGTCAGATAATTCGCTGAACGCAGCAAAACTTCTTCATGCGTATCACATAAGGCAACGATTTCAGCGCCTTCAATATGGCTCATACGCTTCACATGGCCATAGCCACGTTGACCCACACCAATAAAACCAACACGAACAAGGTCCATCTTTGGTGCAATCAATCCAATGACTGATTTTCCCTGTCGCTCAGGCGTAGCCTGAACCGGATCGACTTTACTTTGTGCGCAGCCTGAAACGACTCCGGCAGCCGCGGCAACCCCCGCCGCCTTAAGAAAATCTCGGCGATTTAAATTTGTCATTATTATTGTCCTCGAAGATACTTCCTGTGCACGCTAACGGATTGTATCCTGGGTTGCAAAAGCGTTGCGATAAACAGAGATTTAATCGGTACAAATTTGTTCTCTGATACAAAAAAAGCGCCAAAAGGCGCTTTAACTTGTGAATCTAAAACGATTACAATTCTGCAATAATGGCATTCAGTTGAGCTTCTTTTGCAACAATGTCCTGATAGAGCGCAAACTGGTTTTGCGCTCGTTGCAAGTTATGCTCTGAATGCTTAATGGCAAAGTAATTGTCACCATCGAGATAATCGGTCAAAAATCGCAAACCTATCATAAATGGCATAACTTTCGCGCCAAGTATAAAGCTGTGCTTTTCGGTGCCTGTTAGACTGTCCGACAGCGGTCCCTTATATCCTTTCACCAACGCCGCAAAGATTTCTTCACGTACACGTACATTTGCCAGGTTAGTGGAATCTTCCGCCTCAGGAGAGCAGAACGTTCTGACCATGTCACCGAAGTCATACAACCAGTAGCCAGGCATACACGTATCCAGATCTATCACAGCACGTGCTTCATTTGACTCCGAGCAAAACAACATATTATTGATCTTGGTATCATTATGGCAGGCTCTCAACGGTAATTGTGCTTCAGCTTCAGCCACTTCCTGAGCAAGTGAAAATTGTGCCCGACAAAATGCAATTTCTTCCTGGCACGAGGCTGCGCGACCCAGAGGATCCTGTTCGAGTGTTTCTTCAAACTTCTCAATACGCATAGCAAGGTTGTGGAAATTCGGGATCACATGGTGCAGCTGAGTCGCATCGAAATCATCCAGTGCCGCAGCAAACTGACCAAATGCATTGGCCGCAATTTTTGCTTTTGCTTCACTGTCGACCACGTCTTCACTATAACTGCCACCAATGAATTCCAATGCACGCCACACTTCATCTTCAACATGAACGAGATACTCTCCCTCTATGGTCGGTACATGGCGAATAATGGCGAGTTCATAGCCACCGTCATTGGCTTTGCTTGCTAAGTGCTGCTCGATTTTTCTGGCATTGGTGACTAATTGCTCAGGCTCTGGAAAAACACAGGTATTGAGTTTTTGCACAACCAAAGCACGCTGCTTATTTTTCAGCAACATCGTTGTATTAATATGTCCATTACCGATCGGACGTAACGTAACAGATTCTCCCTGCAAGCCAAATTGCTGCGATAAGACCTCTGCAATTGCACGATTTTTCATTGTTACCTCATTGCCGCTCTCAATACGATGGCAGGTGATAGGTTCATCCGTGACGTAATTCATATAATAATCCTGAGACACTCTTTAATTCTTCTTTGTAGGTGATACCAAACCAGCGATCAGATGCACTATGCACCCTGACCTGAAGCAGACCTTGTTGAATACAACTTTGAATACAATCAGGCAAATAATACTCGCTTTTGACATCGCTGTCATAATTTTCTAGAAACAGGGAAAAGCCAATCTCTAGTTGCGTTAAGAGCGTCTGTGTAATGCCCCAACACGTCATTGAGGCCAACGCGGTTTCTGGTAAAGCAGCACGCTTGCCATCTGGTGCTACCCCGGATAACACCTCATTATTATGTTGAATATCCAGATATTCAACGACTTCGAGCAGCCTGCCTTTATGAGTTTGGCATATTCCGCGATTTACGCCACCTTGTTGTGACAAAGTATGCCCAAGCGGATAGCCAACAATAGCCATATCTTCTTGCGCCGGCTCAGCGAAATGACCTACAAGCTGCTTATAAGCATCTGGGCCGTAATAGTCATCCGCAGTAATCACAATCGCATCACCTGGTATCGCGGACTTTGCACACAATAACGCATGCCCGGTTCCCCACGGTTTTTCTCGCAATAACGCATTCCCGGCAAAACGCGGGGGCACGTTATCGACGGCTTGCTCAATTAAGTCGACTTGTAATCCGTCAGGTAACCGCGGCAAGATCTGTTGCTCTATCAAAGGGCGAACCTGATGGTTAATCACCAGCACAACATGACGCACACCGGCTGCATATGCGTCCTGAATGCTCAGCTCCATAATGGTACAGTTGAAGTCCGGCAGTATCGCTATCTGCTTGTTACCACCAAACCGGGTACCCAAGCCTGCTGCCAGGACAACCAAAGTCGGGCTTCTCCTTTGGTACATAGATAATGTCCAGCCACTCAAAAATTAAACGGCTAGTGTACATAGCTTCGACATAAATTAAAAGCCGTTGTAAAAAGTGAGATAACAGGTACTTGATGACTGTGCTGATTTCAGCCAAAAGAGTGGACAATAAGAAATTGATATAAGTGAATAAATTTAATTTTTTTGCGAATAAAGCTGAAGCTCTATTCGCATCATACTCACATCAGCATGGTAACAGTTCCATATAACGGAACAATTAATCTTAAAATTTCTGACACAGATATTTACTTTCCAGGAACTCCTGTAAGCCGTCTTTGGCTCCCTCTCTTCCCAACCCGGATTGCTTCACGCCTCCGAATGGCGCAACAGGGTTTGAAATCGCCCCTTCATTGACCCCAACCATGCCATATTCAAGTGCCATAGACACCCGATGGATTTGCGACACATCCTGAGAATAAAAGTAAGCAGCCAGCCCTTCATTGACGCTATTTGCCTGACGCACCACGGTGTGCTCATCCGAGAACGCTATGATACTCACAACCGGTGCAAAAATTTCCTGATGATAAATATCCATCTCCTCAGTGATCCCCTGTAGCACAGTTGGAGCCATAAAATGGCCAACACAAGGTGCCCCCTGATAGATCTGTTTAGCACCTCGAGCGAGCGCATCATCAACCAATTGCTGTGCTTTGTCTTTGGCCTTGCGATTGATCAATGGGCCAATATCGGTGTCCGGCGCTAAGCCGTCACCAACAACCAACTGAGCAACTTCATCAACCAAGGTTGCTGTAAACGCTTCTTGGACATCGCAATGGACGAAAACTCGATTAGCCGCTACGCAGGTTTGCCCGCCGTTTCTGAATTTAGCCACCATCAAGCCCGCAACGGCTTCTCGCACGTCAGCGCTGGAAAAAACAATGAAAGGCGCATTCCCGCCAAGCTCCATTGAAGTGCGTTTAACCGTATCCGCACTGAGCGCCAGCAGCTTTTTACCTACCGCAGTCGACCCCGTGAAGGTCAGTTTTCGCACCTCTGGACTTGCCAACAAAGGAGCAACCAACGTCTCTGCATCGTCTGTCACCAGAACCTGAAATGCCGCGCTTTCAAATCCCGCCTCCAACGCCAGCTTTGCCAGAGCAATGGCACTCAACGGGGTTTCTTCAGAAGGTTTTAGAATAAATGGACAACCCGCTGCATAAGCCGGTGCCACCTTACGCGTGATCATAGCCAGGGGAAAGTTCCAGGGTGTGATCCCCAGTACGACACCGATTGGTTGTTTAATGGTTGTAAGTTGGTGATGAGGACTATGTGATGGGATCACCTCACCATAAGCGCGCCGAGCTTCCTCAGCAAACCACTGAACAAACCCTGCGGCATATCTGACTTCTGCGACGGCCTCTTTGAGCGGTTTACCCTGCTCTTTGCTCATCAGCTCTGCAAGCGCAGCTTCATTATCTAAAATAAGCTGATACCAGCGTTCCAGGACCGCTGCGCGCTGTTGTGACGTGCGCTGCTTAAGGGTGTCAAAACAGGCCTGCGCTGCATTCAGCGCTTGCTCGGCCGCTGACTGATCTGCTATTGAAACCGTAGCAATGGGCAATTCATTTGCGGGGTTAACAACCGTTAACTGCCGCGGTGATTGCCAGGGACTGCCATTAATCCAGCTATGCGCTTGTTCGGTGTTATGCGTCATACCTGCACTCCTTACATAACTGAACAGGGCCGCATAATGCGGCCCTGTGATAACAACGATTAGTGTTCTTCGTTGACAATATTAAGGTTGTACTTGGGTATTTCCACAACCAGATCTTCGTCGGCAATCACTGCCTGACAGCCCAGTCGGGACTCCGCTTCCAGACCCCAGGCCTTATCCAGCATGTCATCTTCCAGTTCATCACTCTCTTCAAGCGAATCAAACCCTTCACGAATAACCACGTGACAGGTCGTACAGGCACATGATTTCTCACAGGCATGAGGAATACTGATGCCATTTTTCAGCGCCACATCCAGTACCGTTTTGCCAGATTCAGCTTCAATGGCTGCGCCCTCCGGACAAAGCTCTTCGTGTGGTAAAAAGATAATCTGTGGCATATTACACCTCGTCTACCGACTGACCTTGCAGTGCGTGTTTAATTGATACATCCATACGGCGTGATGCAAACTCACCGCTTGCCTCATCCACCTGTTCGATTGCCGCTTTGATCGCTTGTGGATCGGTGGCAGTTAGTCGTGCTTTATCAAGCTCAGCCATCGCAGCGCGTAATGCGCTCAGCTCTTGCTCATTAAGTAGGTTACTGTCGGTCGCCAACGACGCTTCCAGTGCTTCGAGTACACGCAATGCTTCAACCTGCTGCTCTTTAAGCATACGCGCCTGCATGTCTTCTTTGGCATTACTCATTGAATCTTTCAACATTTGTGCAACCTGATCGTCGCTCAGGCCGAACGACGGCTTTACCTGGATCTCAGCCTGTACTTCTGTTGATTTTTCCATGGCTGAAACGCTCAGCAGGCCATCCGCATCCACTTTAAATGTGACACGAATATGCGCTGCACCCGCTGCCATAGGGGGAATGCCTTTGAGGCTAAATTTAGCCAAAGAGCGACAGTCATCAACCAGCTCACGCTCACCCTGCAACACATGCAAAGACATGGCTGTCTGACCATCCTTAAAAGTCGTAAACTCCTGCGCACGGGCAACCGGGATAGTGGTATTACGCGGAATGATCTTCTCAACCAGACCGCCCATGGTCTCAAGGCCTAGCGACAATGGCAAAACATCCAGTAATAGCATATCTGAATCGGGCTTGTTGCCCACCAGAATATCCGCCTGGATTGCCGCACCTAAGGCCACTACCCGATCTGGGTCAATGGAAGTTAAAGGCGGCTTAGTAAAGAAGGTTTCAACGGCATCGCGGATCACCGGCATGCGAGTTGAACCACCAACCATCACCACTTCCAATACTTCTTCTTTTTCAACGCCGGCATCTTTCAAGGCACGACGACATGAACGCAGAGTTTTCTTAACCAGGGCATCTGCCAATTCGGCAAACTGATCACGAGTAATGGTTACGGTGAATTCCTGTTCGCGAACAGGGAGTTTCACATTCACCGTTTCATAGCTGGTCAACGCTTCTTTGCAGGCCTTCGCTTTATTGATAAACAAACGCAGTTCTTTAGCAGACAGGTCGGTCAGCCCTGTTTGCTGTTGAAAAACAGCGACCAAAAGCGCATCAAAGTCATCACCACCCAGGCTTGAATCACCACCCGTTGCCAGTACTTCGAAGACCCCTTTGTTCAGACGTAGAATAGAAATATCAAAAGTACCACCACCCAAGTCATAAACCGCAATGATCCCTTCCTGACCTGAGTCCAGACCATACGCCACTGCCGCAGCAGTAGGCTCATTAAGCAAACGCAGTACTTTCAGACCTGCAATTTCAGCGGCATCTTTGGTGCTCTGGCGCTGCGCATCATCGAAGTAGGCAGGCACAGTGATCACTGCCCCCATCACGTCTTCTCCAGCGAAACTCTCAACGGCGCGCTGATGAAGTGATTTTAGTATCTCGGCCGATGCCTGCACCGGGCTGATTGGCCCTGCACTAGTTTGAACCGCCAGGCTGCCCTGATGCTCAACAAAGGTGTAAGGCAACTGACCATAACTACTGGTTATGTCTTGCGCCGTTTTACCCAAAAAGCGTTTCACTGAAATCAGGGTGTTTTCCGGGTCCAGTGCAGCTTCCTGCTGTGCCGTCTTGCCGACGCTGATCTGCTCACCATGATAACGAACGACCGATGGCAACATCGCATCGCCATTGAGGTCACTAAGGGTTCTGGCCTCGCCACTTTGAACCGTAGCAACCAAAGAGTTGGTGGTGCCCAGGTCGATCCCGATGGCCAGTTTATGTTCATGAGGTGCCGCGCTCTGCCCCGGCTCAGCAATTTGCAATAATGCCATAATGCTCTTTCACTTTGGTGAAGCTGGTTGTCGCTGTACTATGCAGCAACAACGCATGAATCAGTCGAATAGGCTGTCTTCTATCCGAGATAGCTCGTCTTTCAACTTATAAACAAACTTGAGTTTGCGAATGTGATCCGCCGCGCGCTGCAAAGCCGCTTCGTCTTGACTAACCAACAGCTCACCCAGACCAGCACTGTATTGCCGCTCCAATTGTCTGGCCTGCGCTTCAAAGGATTCGATTTCTGCTTCTGGATCGGTACTGTGTGCTATGTCTTCCAGTGCCTCGCGCAGCTCCATTTGCTGCATCAAAAACGCCGGATCTTGCAAGGTTTGTTGCTCAGCACGTATATCAACACCACGCTCGCTCAACATGTACTCAGCTCGCTTTACTGGGTGTTTCAATACCGCCAGGGCATCATTGATCTCAGCCGTTTTTTGCACCGCCAACAGTTTTTCTCGCTCACCCAGATGGGCAAACTTATCGGGGTGAACGGCGCGTTGCAGATCCAAATAACGCTGGTTTAAAGCTGCCAGGTCAACCTGATAGCTGACCGGTAAATCGAATAAGTCAAAATATCGCATACGCATCCAATACAGCAAAGCCCTACCAAGGCAGGGCTTTAGAGTTGTTAGTCACAAAAGAGATTATACGGTGAAACTTTCGCCGCAGCCACACTCGTCCTTTTGATTCGGGTTAATGAACTTAAACCCTTCGTTCAAACCTTCTTTCGTGTAGTCCAGCTCAGTGCCGTCGATATAAACCAGACTCTTAGCATCGACGATGATTTTGACGCCCCTTTCTTCAAAAACTTCATCGCCTTCGTCCAGTTCATCCACAAACTCAAGTACATAGGCAAGACCTGAACAGCCGGTCGTTTTAATGCCGACTCTCAGCCCGATGCCTTTACCTCGGTTGGCCAAAAAAGTCTGTACTCGGCCTGCTGCCGACTCTGTCAGTGTCACTGCCATAGTTATCTCTTACTTCGCCTGTTTACTCTTGTAGTCTGCAATTGCAGCCTGAATTGCATCTTCTGCCAGAATTGAGCAGTGGATCTTCACTGGCGGCAACTCTAACTCAGCACTGATGTCGGTGTTCTTGATTTCACCTGCTTCATCAAGTGTCTTGCCTTTCACCCATTCAGTAACTAGCGATGATGATGCGATAGCACTACCACAGCCGTAGGTTTTGAACTTTGCATCTTCGATGATGCCTTCACCTGATACTTTGATCTGTAGCTTCATCACGTCGCCACATGCCGGCGCGCCAACCATACCCGTTGCGACACTCGGATCGTTCTTGTCTAATGAACCAACGTTACGTGGGTTTTCCACGTGATCAATTACTTTGTTACTGTACGCCATAATTCTTTCCTCACTACCTGCCTATAGTATTAACTTGCTATACACGGATTTGCTTAATGGTGTGCCCATTCAACTGCATCTAAGTCAACGCCATCTTTGAACATTTCCCACAGCGGTGACATCTCACGCAAACGACCAATCGAGTCTTTGATGAGCTTAACGGTATAATCGATTTCTTCTTCAGTGGTAAAACGGCCGATGCTGAAGCGGATTGAACTGTGTGCCAGTTCATCATTGCGGCCCAGTGCGCGCAACACGTAAGACGGCTCCAGGCTCGCTGATGTACATGCAGAACCCGATGATACAGCAATGTCTTTAACCGCCATCAGCAATGACTCACCTTCAACAAAGTTGAAGCTCAGGTTGACAATACCTGGCACTGATTGGTCAATAGCACCATTGAAATACACTTCTTCCATATCCATCACGCCGTCCAGCAAACGCTTACGCAGCGTACTGATGTGGGCATGATCTTTTTCGAAATCTTCTTTGGCAACACGGAAAGCCGAGCCCATGCCCACGATTTGGTGGGTTGCCAGTGTACCTGAGCGCATACCACGCTCATGACCACCACCGTGCATTTGCGCTTCTAAACGTGCACGCGGTTTACGACGTACATACAGTGCGCCAATCCCTTTAGGGCCATACACTTTGTGGCCAGAGAAAGACATAAAGTCGACTTTCAGCTGTTGCAGGTCGATCTGTACTTTACCGGCACTTTGCGCGGCATCAACATGGAACATAATTTTGCGCTCGCGGCACATCTCACCGATGGTGGCGATATCCTGAATCACACCCAGCTCGTTGTTAACATGCATAATGCTGATCAGAATGGTGTCTTCGCGAATTGCGGCTTCCAGCTTTTTCAGATCCAGTAAACCATTTTCTTCGACTTCCATATACGTGACTTCGAAGCCCTGACGCTCTAATTCACGACAAGTGTCCAGCACTGCTTTGTGCTCGGTTTTCACGGTAATTACGTGCTTACCTTTCTTTTGATAGAAGTTAGCCGCACCTTTAATTGCCAGGTTGTTTGATTCGGTGGCCCCTGAAGTGAAAACAATTTCACGCGGATCAGCGTTGATTAAATCAGCGATATCGTTACGCGCCTGGTCAATCAGCTCTTCTGCCTGCCACCCAAAACGGTGCGAACGTGAGGCTGGATTACCAAAATTACCATCCATAGTCAGGCACTGCATCATCTCGTCTGCAACACGCTGATCAACCGGAGTGGTCGCTGCATAATCTAAATATATCGGTAATTTCATTTCTTTCTCCGCTAGACGCCAGTTTACAGCTGGCAACTCACTTGAATATTCTCTAATTGCTTCATTGCACTGTTAACCCCATTATCCTGACGCGTTGCAACAGACTGCACGTCGGAATTAGCGACTAACTCGGCGAGGGAAATACTGTTTAAAAACTCTTCAATACGCATACTTAAGTCTGACCACAATGTATGAGTAAGACAGCGCATGCCGCTCTGGCAGCCGCCACCTTCTCCATGACATCGAGTCGCATCTACGGATTCATCGACCGCGGCGATCACATCGCCAACAGAAATAGTATGCGCGTCGCGGCCCAGCAAATAGCCGCCACCCGGTCCGCGAACAGAGCTCACTAAGCCATGTTTACGCAAACGGGCAAATAATTGTTCCAGGTATGACAGAGATATTTCCTGACGTTCGGAAATATCCGCCAGAGGCACGGGCCCAATATTTGCGTGTAGTGCGACGTCCAGCATCGCTGTCACTGCATATCTGCCTTTTGAAGTCAGTTTCATGCGTGCCCCCAGAAAAGTTATCAAGGCGCAAATTGTAATTACCTGACTAAGATAGTCAAGTATTAACCAACAACCAATCGCCCTGTGCTATGCGGATAACACGTAGGTAGGTACTTACCTAGTGTGTTCAATCTGCGCTTATCATAATACCCGACTAATTTCCTCAGGTATTATGGACATTGTAATTACCTGAGTATTTTAGTCAAGTATTTACGCATGAGATTATTGCAGCGCTTTGGTATATCTCATACCAAAACGCTAACCCCATCATTTTATTGATTTATTTATTGAGCTTAAGATACCGCGTAGGATGTTGAGCTCCTGATCTTCGGGACGAGCACGGTTAAACAGGCGTTTTAGCTTGGTCATGACCATGCCTGGGTGCTGCTTAATGATAAAACCGGTGTCGTTCAGAGTAGACTCTAGATGCTCATAGAACAGTTCCATTTGCTGAGAAGTGGGATACTGTACATCGTCCAGCTCAACAGGCTGCTCCTGACGATCCAGATAAGTCATGCGGGTTTCATAAGCCAGTGTTTGCACCGCCATAGCCAGATTCAGTGAGCTGTACTCTGGGTTTGCCGGAATACACACGTGGTAATTACACAATTGCAACTCTTCGTTGGTAAGACCGCTGTTTTCACGACCAAACACCAATGCAACCGGGGTTTGCTCAGCACCATCTACCAGCTTTTGAGCACACTCACGCGGGCCAACCATAGGCCAGGATAAAGTACGAGAACGCGCACTGGTGCCTATGGTTAAGGCACAGTCAGCAATGGCGTCTTCGAGCTTCTCAACCTGAACCGCATTGCCCAGCACGTCAGTTGCACCGGCCGCCAGCGCGCTGGCATGGCTGTCTACCTCACACGCAGGATCCACCAAATAGAGTTTCGATAACCCCATGGTTTTCATTGCGCGTGCAACCGAGCCGATATTGCCTGAATGGGAGGTATTTACCAATACAATGCGAATGTCTTCTAATGCCATGTCTTATGCCTCAGGAAAAAATAATGGCGGAGTTTAGCACAAACGCGAATTCGCCAGATAGTAAAATCCGGACCAGACGCACCTGAATAGCAAAGAGCCAGCTCAAGTGAAAACCTCGGCACACCACCTACCTCACATAAACTGGCTGAATTTAAATCACTTTCTCAATTTGGTTAAAAAAAGCACATCTTTTTTGACTAAGGGTTATTTACTTTGCAGCAAAAATCGCTAGAATACGCCGGCTCGAAATTTTTAGTTCTTTTACAATTCAAAGGTAATGCTATGCATCCAATGTTAAACATTGCGGTACGCGCTGCGCGTAACGCGGGTAAGGTGATTCTACGTGCTTGTGAAAACATGTCTCAGGTTGAGACTTCACAAAAAGGTTCAAACGACTTCGTAACAAACGTAGATAAAGAAGCGGAACTGGTTATCCGCGACACAATTTTGAAAGCCTACCCGGAGCATGCAATTGTCGGTGAAGAGCTTGGCCACACAGATGGCAAGCAAGCCGATTACCTTTGGGTTATTGACCCGCTTGATGGCACCACTAACTTCATCAAGGGCATTCCACACTTTGCTATTTCTATCGCGCTGAAAGTAAAAGGCCGCGTTGAACAAGCTGTTGTATACGATCCAATCCGTGATGAGCTGTTTACAGCATCTCGCGGTCAGGGTGCACAATTGAACAGCAAACGTATTCGCGTTACTAAGAGTACTGAACTAGCAGGTTCTGTACTGGCAACAGGCTTTCCGTTCAAACAAAAGCATCACCTGGACGCTTACACTGAAACCTTTAAAGCGCTGTTTATTCAAACCACTGATATCCGTCGCGCCGGTTCTGCGGCGTTGGACATGGCCTATGTTGCTGCGGGTCGTATCGACGGTTTCTACGAGATCGGTCTTAAGCCTTGGGATACAGCAGCAGGTGAACTACTGATTAAAGAAGCCGGTGGCATGCTGATGGACTTCGCTGGCGGTGCCAACTACAACAACAGTGGTAACATTGTGTGTGGTGCCCCTAAACTGTGCCAGGCAATTGTAAAAGAAATTCGTCCAGTCCTGACTGAGTCACTACTTAAGTAAGCTGGATACAAAAATAAAAAAACCCAAACATGTGTTTGGGTTTTTTTATATCTGACATTAAACCTGAGTTACTTAAAACCTGAGTTACTTAATTTCAACGCGGGCTGAGCGCATCACCACTTCATCATTCAGCTCAATGCCGATCCCTGGCGCTTCAGACACCTTAAACACGCCTTTTTCTGGCTGAGGATCCTGAAGACACAACTCACGGTTCCACTTCTTAATCGCATAAGTATGGTGCTCATGGATCAGGAAGTTAGGAATGGCCGTTTCCAGATGCAGTGAGGCAGCCGTTGCAACAGGTCCGCCACACACGTGCGCCTGAATGCGAATATCAAAAATATCGGCGTAATCACAGACCTTTTTGGTCTCGGTAAAGCCACCACATAAACCAATATCCGGCTGTAATACATCAATACTCTGATCTTCAAAATAAGGACGAACATCCCAGCGATTATACAAACGCTCACCACCGGCTATCGGTACCGCGGTTTTGTTGGCGACTTTAGCATGCAGTGAGTGGTTCAGATAATTGACCGGCTCTTCGTAATACATACAGTCAAATTCTTCTGCAATTTCTGCAATTTGAATTGCAGACGTGGCACCAGGCAAACTGTGGCATTCGAAAATGATATCCACTTCATCGCCCACGGCCTCGCGGATCGCCTGCATACGTGCCCGATACAGCTTCATTTCGCCGCGCGAGATCAATTTAGTGCGGTCGTAGTATGTATTGCCGTCTTTGTCGTACATGATAGGGTCGACTTTGACTGCATCATACCCTTCTGCCAGCGCTTTGTGCGCTGCCTCAGCATATTCGTGAGGCTGTACCAACGCTTTGAATTCACTGTCCCAGTCAAACTGCAATTGCGACGCGTAAGTACGCAGCTCATCATTCACTTTACCGCCCAGCAACTGATATACCGGTAGGTTCAATGCCTTACCTTTGATGTCCCACAAGGCAGTATCAATGGCACTCATGGCAGCATATACTACAGGTCCACCACCTAAGCCCCAGAAGCTCTCACGTAACATGCGAGCCCACAACATTTCGGTCTGAAATGGGTCATGGCCAATTAAAAACGCTTCTGCCATTTCTTTGATCATGGCTGCAGCGGCACTGTGTCCCAGGTCGTAGGCCAGGCCCGCTTCACCCACACCTGAAATACCTTCATCGGTGTGGATGCGAACAAAAACCGGGGTCCAGGCAGGTCTGTCCGGACAGTGAATATCAAACACTTCGACGCGATTAACTTTCATTTTGACTCCTATTCGGCAAAGCCAGGATCCAGGCGGTATGCCTTTCTCAACATGGCGGGCCAGGCTAATTGGCCACCGGTGCTACCACTGTGCACCACTTTTGCCTGATTATAAATATTGTCCTGAATGGGCTGCGGCACTTCAATCGCCGAACGACCGGTCGCCTGGATCGCAACCTGGATCTCACAGGCACGTTGCAGATCATAGAAACGCATAAAGGCATCGCCGACCGTCGGCCCCACCGTTAAACCCCCATGGTTAACCAAGAGCATGTGGTTGGTAGTACCCAGATCATTCTGTAAGCGCGCTTTTTCAGCCTCATTCACGGCCAGGCCTTCATATTCGTGATAAGACAACGAAGGCAGCGAAAACATGCTGTGCTGACTAAGCGGCAACAGGCCCCCTTCCAGGCTCGCAACGGCAATGGTTTCTTTGGTATGCAGATGGATCACACAATGGGCATCTTCTCGTACTTCATGAATGGCACTGTGAATGGTAAAACCGGCCGGGTTTATTTCAAAAGGCGTGTCGTCCAGAATGTTGCCTTGCAGGTCGACTTTCACCAAGTTAGAAGCGGTAACCTCATCAAAACTCAGTCCAAATGCATTCACCAGATAGTGATCTGTGCCTGGTAAACGGGCAGACATGTGTGTATAGATCAGGTCGCCCCAGCGAAAATGCTCAACAAGACGATAGCACGCCGCCAAATCAACACGCAGTCGCCACTCTTGCTCACTGACTTTGTCTTTAAGATTGAGTTTCGGCAATTCAAACATGGCTGTTCCTTTTGTTATAAAGCCCAATATAATTTGGATGTATAGAAGTCTAAAACACTCACCTCCGGGATGCAATGATTCAATCCGGGAGAAAGCATAATCGTCGATGTGGATCAAAAAACCACCGGCAAGCGGTGGTTTTTTTTAATGTTGCCAGCCTACTATAGTTTAGACAGGTAATCGGCAATGGCTTCCAGCTCTGCATCAGACACGTTTGCAGTCATGGCTTTCATGGCTGCTGACATGCCATTGCTGCGCGCGCCAGATTTGATGTCTTTCATCTGAGCCAGCAAATATTCTTTATTCTGGCCAGCCAGTTTAGGATATAAAGGCATGATAGGTGCTTTACCTTCTGCGCCATGACACGTCTGACACATCTTCGCCGTGTATAAAGCCTTACCATCGGCAGCACTGGCTGTACCGGCAGAAAGGGCAGCAACGGCCAGACCACTGGCTAACATTAATTGTTTCATCTTGCTCATATCTTTTCTCTTCTAATATAACGGATCAATTCAAGTGTAGTCTATGCCGCACTGTTATCCATACGCCAATGACGGTGAGCATATGGGTGCAGCCAGGGTACCTACCAAATCAGATCATCAGGCACTTCGAAGTCTGCATAAGGATCGTCTTCGTCCTTATCACTCTGATCATCTTCCACGTGGAAGACAATGTACTTTTCATCGACTTCCGCAATCTTACGAGCAGGTTCATCCTGTAGCACGTAAAACTGGCCTTCAAGTACGCAAATCGCCAGTCGGCCTTTCGCCAAGGCTTGCTGCGTCTGAGCATTCACGTCCAGCTCTTTCACTTTGCTTTCGTAAGTAAAGTTGAAAGTCACATTGCCGCGAATCTCTTCCTGGTTATGGTGTTCCAAAATTTGCTTAACCCGGGCTACCTGTTCACGCTCTTTTAGCTCAGCCTGTTTAGCCTTATTCAGCTCTTCGGCTTTTTGCTGTTGTGCCTGTTTGGTTTGCTCAATGTGTTTTTGCAGATCACTGACGTCGCTGGTTGCACCTTTCTTTTTCTTTTTCTTCTGAGATTTGCGCTTTTCACTCTTCGCAATTTTCGCTTTGTGCTCGGTGGTCAGGCCCGCTTTCAAAAGTTGATCTTGTAGAGATCCCATAATGCCACTCCATAAATCTAGACTGACGCTATTTTAACGCAGTAGACGAATTTGACCACTGCTGCTGGCCGATACGGAAGAAAAATTTTATTAGCCAAAAATCTAGCAGAGTCTGAACTAAAAAATATGATTTACCGCAAGTTTTCTCTAATTGGCTTCGCAATTCCATTGTCTGACAGGCATAATTTGAGCGCTATTTGGTCATTGTGGATGCGATATGTCTCTGCCGCACTTATTGTTGTGCTCCATCGCCATTTTTTGCGTTTTATACGCACCCCAACCGTTGTTGTCGGTGTTTGCACACCAGTATCAGATAACACCAGCAAAATCTGGCATGCTCATGTCAGTAACTATGCTGCCACTGGCGATTGCCCCCATCTGCTACGGATTATTATTTACGAAACGTAATCCACTGAAGATCATTAAAGTGGTGATGCTACTGCTGGCACTGTGCTGCGTCGGGTTTGCGCTCAGCGGGCACTTTCAGTGGATGCTTGCAATACGCTTTGTTGAAGGGTTGCTACTCCCGGCAGCGCTGACCGCCATGACGGGATACCTGGGGCGCACCTATCAGCACACCCAACTCAAACGCACGATGAGCTGGTATATTGGCAGCACCATAGTTGGCGGCTATCTGGGTCGTACACTGGCTGCCAACTTTGCCGTATGGTTCAATTGGCAAAGTTTTTATCTGCTTAATGCTGTGACGCTTGTGTTGTTGGCATGGTGGATAAAACCGGCGCGTGCTCAGGCGGTCAGTAGTCAGGCAAATCATCCACTGGCTTATCTCAAGCCCTTAAAGCAGGCAAATCTGTTGAGCCTCTATGGCGCGGTATTTTGCATGTTTTTTTGCTTTGCGGCGCTGCTCAACTACCTGCCTTTCATTCTCAGCAATGACTATCAGGTAAGCGACCCTCGCCTGATTGGGTGGGTTTATACGGGATATCTGTTCGGCGCGTGTTTGTCTTTGTCGACCCCACTACTGAGTAAGTTATCGACCTGTATGTGGCAGATCCTCAGTGGCCTGTTTGCTTTATACTGCCTGACCATTTTGGGCATGCTGTGGCATCACTTTTGGCTATTTCTAGTGCTGTTTACTGTGTTTTGCGCCTGCATGTTTATGATCCATGCCAGTGCAGCCCCCCTGGCCAATCAACTCAGTAAAGCCGAAGCCACTGTAACCAATGGCGCCTACGTGTCTTTTTACTATTGTGGCGGCGCGCTGGGCTCTTATCTGCCAGGCATCATTTATCAGCGCTGGGGGCTGGTTTATTTCCTGCTAACGCTGCTGTTTGTGTGTAGCGGTGGTTTGCTGCTGGTGTGGCGGAATTATAGCCGAACACAGCCGAATAAAGCGGGCCTGGCACACAAATCGTCGTAGCCAGGGTCACACTGTCACGACCCGTTCTGGTACGGTCAGCCACACAGGTTGATGACCAGTATGCTGCCAGAAGCGCGTTAGATCAGCTAAAGACAGCACCCAGGTCTTGTCATTTTCGAAAGGGTGGCATTGCCACAGTGCTGCGTCACTCAACGCCTCATCCAGCCATAACTGGACGTGTTGCTCTGGGTCATTGGCAACCGCCAGCGCAGAGACACAGCCTGGTTTTATCCCTAAATACTGCTGCAGCCGACTATCAGAAGCAAACCCAAGCCGGGATAAATCTTGTTGTTTGGACAAAGCCTTGAGGTCAATTTGTTTATCTGCTGTGGTGATCAACAAAATATGTTGTCGGCCATAATTGTCACGTAAAAAGAGGTTTTTCAGGCGTGTGCCGGTGCGTTCAAGTGCCAACTTGTCAGCATCCTGACAGGTTGCCAAAGGGGGATGCTGATAAGCCTGATAAATGATGTCCAACTTATGAAGCAACGCCGCCAATTGAGAGACTGTCAGCGTACTCATTGACAAATACCACGTAACTGCACGCTGCGGTCGCGCCAAAACACCTGCTCTATCTTGTAGCCGGACTCACAGTAATGGGCATCACTGAGTGCTTTTTTAAGCCTGACAACGGCTTCATCTTCCAGTTTGAGTTTCATCTCAGACGAGTCTTCGACCCTTTGCTGATCCGCAAAGCGTTTTAAGTCGCGCCGGGATACCGGCTTACTGGTATCCAAATTCATTTGTGGAGTGGCTTTAACCGTGACGACAAACGCAAACTCGTCCTGCCCTTTCGCATTAACGCGTTGATGTAGTTGTTGACTTTCGACTTCCAGAAGTGGTACCTCCGGTTTACTGCTACAAGCACTGAGCAGCAATACGGCACCAAGCAGTAGACTCGCACGTATCATAAATTTCTCTGTATTTTTTGCCCAGTGTATCAAAGCAACGCAGTTATTTGGCAAGTTTTTTATGACCAAGACTTGACGCTGAGTAGCGAAATGTTTTAAATTCTCACCGTCAAATCGACACCGGAAGTGGGGCTATAGCTCAGCTGGGAGAGCGCCTGCCTTGCACGCAGGAGGTCAGCAGTTCGATCCTGCTTAGCTCCACCACTTTCCGCCTTTCTTTTATATCTCTTTATCCTTAATCTGGTTGTTATCAGCGCATTAAACTATGTAGTGGGTCATCCTTGCCCCCATAAAAAATCAACTTCTGATCTGGCCGTCGCCATTCACCAGGTATTTTTCAGTCGTCAAAGATTCCAGCCCCATCGGACCGTAAGCATGTAACTTGGTTGTTGCGATACCAATTTCTGCGCCCAACCCAAGCTGACCACCATCACTGAACCGTGATGAAGCATTCACCATGACTACCGAAGCATCAACGCTGCGCTGAAACAAGTCCGCAGTCTGCATATCCTGCGTACAGATCACTTCGGTGTGATGACTGCCAAAACGATCAATGTGTGCCACAGCCGCCCTGAAATCAGCCACTTGTTTAATGGCAATCTCCAGGCTCAGATACTCTTCACCAAACTCATCATCCGCTAACACTGTAGCATTGTCGAAGTAGCCGGCACTCGCCTGATCGGCATTGATCTTAACACCGCGATGCTGCAAAGCCTCTGCGGCTTGTGGTAAAAACTGCTCAGCAATGTCCTGATGGACAATCAGCCCTTCAAGTGCGTTACATACGCCTGTGCGTTGGGTTTTACCGTTAAGTAGCAACTGCAGCGCCTTATCAAGATCCGCATCCTTATCGACATACAGATGACATACCCCTTTAAAATGCTGGATCACCGGCACGGTACTATTTTGGGTCACAAACTGGATCAGGCCTTCACCACCGCGCGGAATGATCAGATCAATGTAGTCTTTTTGCTGCATTAGCTCCATCATCAGGCTACGGTCCGGATCGGGGATCACGCTAATCAAAGCCTTAGGCAGATCATGGGCTTCCAGCACGGTATGTAGCACAGAAGCAATGGCAAGCGAGCTTTGCAGTGCCTCTTTACCGCCGCGCAGGATTACCCCATTGCCCGATTTAAAGCATAACGCACCAGCATCTGCTGTCACATTTGGGCGGGCTTCATAAATCATACAGACGACCCCCAGAGGCACCCGCATTTTTCGGATCTCAATGCCATTGGGTCGTGAGCCTAGATCACGCATTGTACCAACCGGATCGGGTAATTCGATAATGGTTTCAATTCCCTGTGCCATATCTTCAATACGCTCTGGCGTGAGTGTCAGGCGATCAACCATCGCAGCGGGCAACTGATTATCACGAGCCGCCGCCAGATCCTGTTGGTTAGCATCAATGATTGCATCCATATTGGCTCTGAGCGCGCCTGCCATACCACGCAATACCGCGTCTTTTTGGGTGCTGGATAAAAGCGCCAGAGTTTTTGCCGCCTGTGCGGCATTATGTGCAATGTCTGTAATTAAGCTCATGAATTTCTTTCCTCAAATACGGCAATATCATTTTGTGAGATAACAGGCCCGATACTATTTTGAACCTGTTCGGTCACTATATCTTTATCCTGCTGGGCAATAAAATTAAGCAAACAGCTACTATAATTACAGTTTGCTTTTGCCAGCTTCTGTCCATCTTCGCTCCTGACCAGTACGGTTTCACCTGCTGAAAAATCACCATTGACGGCAACGATGTCATCACAGCTCAGTGCGTCAAACTGGCCAGCTTCAACAATCAACTCCCCCTGCTCTGACGCGGTGTGTGTCATCCAGTGCAGCGCTTCATGCATAGGTGTGTCATAAGGCAGAAAACGCGTTCCTGGGTTAGCACCGTTAAGCAATTCAGTGAAGGTATCCTCGTTAAACCCGTTTACGATATAAGTCACAATACCATGAGAGGTGGCTTTTTCCGCCGCTTGTAACTTAGTTTTCATGCCTCCGGTGCCAACACTGCTGGTCGGGCCGCCCGTCATTGCATAAATCTCTGGGGTGAGTTCACCCACCGTATCTAACAGCCTGGCATCCGCGTTTTTATTCGGGTCTTTGTCATACAAGCCATTCACATCTGAACAGATGATCAGGCAATCTGCGTCCGCTGCTGCCGCAACCATCGCTGACAAGTTGTCGTTATCACCAACCTTTAGCTCATCCGTTGTCACCGCATCATTCTCGTTGATAATAGGCAGGATCCCTTGCTCCAGTAAAGTGAACAATGTTTCACGAATACTGTTGTATCGATCGCGGTCTCGTAAATCACCATGGGTTAGCAATAACTGAGCTGAAGGAAAGTCAAAAAAACGCTCCCAGGTCGAGATCATTTCGGTCTGCCCTGCCGCTGCCATGGCCTTTTTTACCGCTACCGAACTTTTATCTTTGTTCTTAAACAAGTGCGACCCTGCCGCCACGGCGCCGGATGACACCAGTAGCACCTCTTTGCCTTTGGCACGGCACTGTACAATGAACTGAGCAATGTTCAGCAGGTAGCGAGAGCGACAGCCATCCTGCTCTGGCGCAATTAACGCACTGCCGATTTTTATCACGATGCGTTGAGATGTTTCGATTGACATGTTTTTTCCGTTTTACCTTTTATCCTCATACGCGCAGCACCTTGGTTGATACTACAACACGCCTTAGTCAGCTTACGCGACCACAAAAGATAAGATAACAACGGCTTCGAAATACCCGCTCACACGAATACAACACGTATTTCGAAACGACATACAACCAGACCCCTAACAAGCATGCACTGAATAATTCAGACCTGGCAAGCAACTGTGGCTGCGAAAACTAAGAAAGATTGATTGTGACCAAAGAGCCTTGCTCTGCTGGTCGAGCCGTTTTTTGCAGGCTCACCATGGTTTGGTGTGGCAAAAAAGGCCTGATCGCAATGAATAATTGCGCACATGAGTAGATTGATGATGGGCGCGTAGCCCGCTCGAATAAACGCTTATTACCTTAACGCAGATGACAGGGGCATTGCAACCCTTGTAGATATAGGTGCTTTATGGTCGCCATAAGTGTAATTGATAGTCTATAAATATCACCATATTATGACCAAAAATCAGCGTCACTTATTGGATGGACACACTGTAAAAAAAATCATGCTTGTTGCTATTTCGAGCAGAACTAACACTTTATTTGTTGTTTGACTGTGCTATAACCAAGCAAACACTATAATTACATTTACCCCAACTTGTGGGAGCAGCTATGTCAGCTATTTATATTGCCGGGATTGCATTATTTTCTGTTTTAGCCCAATGGCTTGCCTGGGTTTGCCGGGTACCGGCTATTTTGTTTTTACTGCTTACGGGTCTGTTGCTTGGCCCTATTTCTGGTCAACTACAACCGGATCAACTGCTTGGCGATCTGCTGTTTCCTGTCGTCTCCCTGTCTGTTGCCATTATCTTATTTGAGGGGGCGTTGACGTTACACTTTCATGAGCTTAAAGGAATAGGGAAAGTCGTCAGAAACTTATGCTCCATTGGTATGCTCACCACATTTACTATTCTCACCGCCAGCGCTATTTGGCTGTTAGAACTGGACTGGCGAGTGGCAGCGGTATTGGGCGCAGTACTGGTGGTTACAGGCCCCACTGTGATAGCCCCCATGCTCAATGCCATGCGGCCACAAAAAGACATTGATCGGATCCTGCGCTGGGAAGGGATTGTCATTGACCCCATAGGTGCACTCTTTGCCGTCTTGGTATTTGAAGCCGTCAATCAGGTGGGTGAGGCCGCCGTATTTAGTCATACCATGCTGGCATTGTTTTCAACGCTGGGTGTAGGCACCTCAGTGGGCATTGTCGCAGGCTGGCTCACGACGACTATCATTCGGCGCGAGTGGCTCCCCTATGAGCTGCATAAGTTTGGTATCCTGGCATTGGTGCTGTTCAGCTTTACTCTGGCGAACCATCTGAGCCACGAATCTGGCCTGCTGGCCGTAACCATTTTTGGCATCTGGCTTGCCAATCAGGACGACCTGGAAATTGATTCGGTACTTGAGTTCAAAGAAGATTTATCTATGATCCTGATCTCCAGTCTGTTCATTCTGCTCGCTGCACGACTGCAACTGGAAGACCTCATGCTACTGGATAGCGACGTGTTCATCTTTCTGGCCATTGTGTTGTTTGTGGCCCGGCCCCTGAGTATCGCAGTATCCACTTTTGGTAGTGATCTACCACTGCGCTCCCGGCTGATACTTGCCTGGATCGCGCCGCGCGGCATAGTGGCAGCGGCAGTCGGCTCCGTATTCGCATTGAGTATGATGCAATCAGGTTATCCCGACGCCAACAAAATGGTGCCGCTGATCTTTATGGTGATCATCGTCACGTCATCTTACAAAGCCTGACAGCAACCCCCCTGGCACGCCTGCTCAAAGTTCGCCAGCCCGCGCCCAACACCTTATTACTCATAGGGGCGAACCATGTATCACGCGCCATCGCCAAAGGACTCACAGAACAAAATGTCGATGTTTACCTGTCTGATCCAGCGTGGGAAAACTGTAAAATGGCACGGATGGACGGACTGCCCTGTTACTATGGTAACCCGCAATCCGAGCACGCGGAGCGTTACCTGCCCCTGACCAGCCTGAAATCAGTCATGGCACTGTCTCCCAACCGTCATCATAATGCGCTTGGTGTGCAGTATTTTTCGCATCTGCTGGGCGAACAGAATGTATTTTCTCTCAAATCCTCAACCAACCATGCCAAAGCAAATAAAGACAGTGCCACTTTCTTATCTCGTCAGTTGCTGTTTGGCGATGAAGGTAACTATGCCAAACTAAGCAGCATGATGGCCAAGGGTGGCAAAGTTAGCGCAACCAGGCTGTCAGAGGAATTCACCTGGTCGCAATATCAGGAAGTAAATAAAGAAGCCATTCCACTGTTTATCATTGGAGAAGCCGGTAAAAACGATGATGGTTTGCCCGTGCGCCCATTTACGCCGGATATGAAAAATGCGCCAAGCAGTGGGGAGCGCGTACTGGCACTGCAACCTCCCAAGCTGTCGGTACTCAGAGATCCGGCGCAAAAAGAAGCGCCTATAGGAGAAAAGCTCGGCGACTAAAGCGCTTTAGCTTTACATAGGCAGCCGGGCACGCTTTACGACGCTGTCCGGCATTTTCTGCGCCAGCAATGCGAGCGCGGTTTCGATGCGCTTATGCAACTTTTTATCAGCAACGGCCGCATGGAATAGCCAGCGATAGGCATCCTCATAATCCCGGGGGCTGCCATAGCCTTTATTAAACAGGTCGACCAGACGTAATTGAGCTTTTAAATTACCCAACACGGAAGCCTCACGCAAATAAGTGATCGCCATACGCTTATCCATCTGCACCAGTTTACCCAGGTCATAATAGCGACCAAGTTGTTCCAGCGCCGGCGCTAACCCCTGCTCAGCAGCCTTACGCATATAATATAAGCCAAGTTCCACATTGCGCTCTACACATACCGCGTAGGCCAGCATATCGCCATACAGAAACTGATAGGAGGGCAGCGCCATTATTTCGGCGCGGGCTTCAATATCCTGAACCAGCTGACATTCGTCGTCTTTCACGCGCTTCAGATGCGCATTACGGCTGATCAATTCCAGTAACTCTGCCTGACTGTATAAGGGGACAGCCTCTATCGCCTCTTCACTTTGAGAGCAAGGGCTAAAAAGTAAGCAAGTGCTTACAATTAGCGCAGATATCATACTTAGATGCTTGTTCATATTCGATACGTACCAATGACACACTGAGATTAATTATACAATAAATGTGCCACAGCGCAGGCTTGGAAGATATGGCGCGGTGTTGCAGACATAAAAAAAGCTGCCGTAGCAGCTTTTTTTATTTTCAATGCTTATTCGCCAAATGGGTTGCGAACAATCATAGTTTCAACGCGGTCCGGGCCGGTTGAAATGATGTCGATTGGCACACCAGTCAGTTCTTCAAGACGCTTGATGTAGTTAACAGCGGCTTCTGGCAGCGCTTCAACCGTCGTTGCACCAAAGGTGTTTTCTGACCAGCCAGGCATCTCTTCGTAGACTGGCATGACTTTCTCGTAGCCTTCAGCAGCCAGAGGTGTCACGTTCGTTACCGTGCCATCTTCCAACTGGTAACCAGTACAGATCTTGATAGTCTCAAGACCATCCAGTACATCCAGTTTAGTCAGACAGAAACCTGAAATGCTGTTGATCTGGATTGCACGACGCATTGCAACGGCATCAAACCAACCAGTACGACGCAAACGACCTGTGGTAGCACCAAACTCGTGGCCTTTCTCACCAAGGTGTTTACCAACTGGATCTTGCTTGTCCTGACCGTCGTAAAGCTCTGTCGGGAACGGGCCTGAACCAACACGCGTGGTATAAGCTTTTACAATACCCAGTACATAGTCCAGGTGCAAAGGACCAAAACCAGCACCAGTCGCAACACCACCGGCTGTGGTATTAGACGAGGTGACATAAGGGTATGTACCATGGTCGATATCAAGCAGGGTGCCTTGAGCGCCTTCAAACAGGATGTTGTCGCCCTTCAGACGCGTTTGATCCAACAGCTCGGTTACGTCGACAACCATAGACTTCAGGATTTGAGCAATTTCCATTGCTTCATCATAGGTCTTCTGGAAGTCAACTGGATCTACTTTGTAGTAGTTAACCAGGCTGAAGTTATGGTACTCAAGCACTTCTTTGAGCTTAGCTGCAAACTGTTCAGGGTTGAACAAATCGCCAACACGCAGGCCACGACGCGCTACTTTGTCTTCATAAGCAGGGCCGATACCACGTCCAGTTGTACCAATTGCTTTGTTACCACGTGCCAATTCACGCGCCTGATCCAAAGCAACATGGTAAGGCAAGATCAACGGACAAGCTTCACTGATCAACAAACGTTCACGAACTGGTACGCCACGCTCTTCCAGCATGCGTACTTCTTTCATTAGCGCGTCTGGTGCCAATACCACACCGTTACCGATAATACATTTTACGTTATCACGCAAAATGCCTGACGGGATAAGGTGCAGAACGGTTTTTTCACCGTTGATCACCAGTGTGTGGCCCGCATTATGTCCGCCCTGATAGCGAACAACCAAAGAAGCCTTATCTGTCAGCAGGTCTACAACCTTACCTTTACCTTCGTCACCCCACTGGGTGCCCAATACAACGACGTTTTTACCCATTGCAAAATCACTTAGAAAAAATTAGGCGCAGATTTTATCAGAAAAGCCCGTTCAAAACACCCCATTACGGCTATTTTTTCCGCACTCGCCGGGATCCTGATGAATTTAGACGGTTTTCTTTATCTCATCAGATCCGAGTGATGTCACCAGCAACGGGAAATAGAAATCACTAAAATGTAAAAAACCCCGCTACTGCGAGGTTTTTTATACCAACTGACACCAGGTTAGTGATGTCAACCGAAGATGGGCTTATTCACCTTTTTTGTTCTTCATGTAATCAAAGAACTCACTGTCTGGTGACAATACCATGACATCACCTTTGCTGGTGAAGGTATTTTTATATGCTTCCAGCGAGCGAACAAAACCGAAGAACTCCGGATCTTTGTTGTAGGCGTCAGCATAAATTTTCGCAGCCTGCGCATCACCCTGACCACGTACGGCACGTGCATTACGTTCCGCATCTGCCAGCATAACCGTTACTCGGCGGTCAACTTCAGCACGAATGATTTCAGCCTTTTCCTGACCTTCTGAGCGGTGCTCTTTGGCAACAGCTGTACGTTCAGCACGCATACGCTGGAAAATAGAGTTACTAACTTCATTCGGCAGGTTAATTTGCTTCACGCGCACGTCCAGTACTTCAATACCCAGTTCCTGGGCACTTTCAGATGCCTGTACCAGTGCTTCTTCCATCAGCTCACTACGCTCACCCGAAACGATTTCCTTAATGGTACGCGAACCGAAGTTGGTTCTCAGACCATTGTTCACTTTCTGCTTCAACAGAGTTTCAGCGTACTGTTTATCACCTCTGGCACGCAGATAGTAAGCGGAGAAATCGTTCACACGCCACTTTACGAATGAATCAACGATCAGGTCTTTTTTCTCGCTGGTCACGAACCGGTCTGGCGCACCATCGAGCGTCTGAATACGTGCATCAATACGACGTACCTGACTGAAGAATGGCACCTTCAGGTGCAGACCCGGCTCATAAACCACAGCGTTATCCTGGCTGTCTTTTTGTACTTTACTGAACAGTAAAACAATGGCGCGCTGCCCTTCTGTGACAACAAACACCGATGAGAAAGCCAAAAATGCGGCAATGATCAATCCTACGACAGTCATGTTTTTCATATCAGTTACCTCCCACCATTGTTAAAACGGTCACGTGAAAAACGATCATCACTGCTGTTAACTGTGCTGTTGCGTGACTGACCTAGTGACTGACGTAGCTGATTGATGTCATTCTGGCTCGGTAAGGTGACCTGAGAGCCCGGCTTACCTTGCTGCATAATTTTATCTAACGGCAGATACATCATGTTATTACCGCCTTTTACATCAACCAGTACTTTAGAGCTGTTACCCAGCACTTGTTCCATGGTTTCGATGTACAGACGCTCACGCGTAACCTGCTTGGCAGCCTGATACTCCGGCAACAGTTTTTCAAAGCGCTCAACCTCACCCTGTGCTTCCAGTGTGATACGCTCTTTGTAACCTTCAGCCTCCTGAGTCATACGCGTTACCTGACCACGAGCACGAGGCTCAATTTCTCTTGCATAGGCTTCTGCTTCACGAATGAAACGTTCTTCATCTTCCTGTGCTGCGATAGCGTCATCGAACGCATCTTTAACTTCTGCAGGTGGACGTGAGTCTTTAAAGTTCACATCAGTAACGATAATGCCCAGGTTATAAGGTTCGATGATTTTGGTTAGCTCATCCCAGGTGCGCTGACGCACTAACTCACGACCTGTGGTTAAGACCTGGTCCATGCGAGAGTGACCGACAACATAACGCAATGCACTATCAAGTGCTTGCTGCAAGCTGTGATCAGCATCAGTTACGCTGAAGCGATACAAAGTCGGATCAACCACTCGATACTGTACTTCAAACTCGACACTTACCACGTTTTCGTCTTCGGTCAGCATAAAGCCGGATGCTGACAGTGAGCGAACCGCTTCAATATCAATGGGGATAACACGCTCAATGAAAGTCATTTTCCAGCGCAGGCCCGGCTCGGCGATACGGTTAAATTCACCGAATTGCAGCACGATGCCACGTTCGGCTTCTTTCACTGTGTAAATACCGCTCAGTGCCCAAACAACAAAAGCAATCAGCAGCACAAATACCGTACCGGCACCGCCGATACCACCGCCTTTGCCTGGCTTACCGCCAAACATACCGCCAAACTTGTTGTTGAATTTGCGGAATACCTCGTCTAAGTCAGGTGGCCCCTGATCACGACCGCCGCGGTTCTTCCACGGGTCGTTATCATTGCCATTATTACCCGGTTCGTTCCAGGCCATAGCTATACTCCATTGTTATAAAATGAATTAATCTAAATCTAACAAAAAACACAGAGATCTAATAGAGAAATGCGTGCGATATGCGGCTTTTTCAATCCCCAACCACAAATTGCTCTATTTCTTGCCCCTGCTCTTTCTTTAATCTTTCCCAGTCAGCCTGCGGCAGTCTAATATCCAACAGCCAATTTCCGGCCTCATCATAAGACTCGCCATTGACCGCATTGAGGTTGAACAAAGCGCCACGTAACTTGCCAAATGCCGGCGGTACAATGAGCTTATGAGCAAAAATCTTCTTCGCCAACAACTCTGAAATTGCCTGTTCAAGCAACTCACTGCCTTCACCAGTGTGGGCCGATAACCAAACGCGCACCGGAACACCTTGCTCATCTCTGTCTATTTTAGGGTTGATCTCGTCAACCAGATCAATTTTGTTATAAACCAACAGCTGAGGAATTTCATCGGCATCAATTTCTTTAAGGACCGATTGTACCTCTTCTATATTTTCTTTTCTTCTCTGATCTGCCACATCCACGACATGCAGCTGCAAATCTGCTTCTCGTGTTTCTGTCAGAGTAGCTTTAAATGCGGCAACCAGGTCGTGAGGTAAATGACGTATAAATCCAACTGTATCGGCAAAGATCACCGGCCCAACATCCGCTATCTCTAGCTTTCTTAGTGTTGGATCCAAAGTCGCAAAGAGCTGATCAGCCGCATACACATCTGCATGTGTCACATGGTTAAATAAGGTCGACTTTCCCGCGTTGGTATAGCCAACCAGCGACACCGTCGGAATTTCATTACGACTGCGGGCACGACGCCCTTGCTCGCGCACTGTTGCTACCTTTTCGAGTCGTTTACGGATACTTTTAATCCGCTCTCTGAGTAACCGTCGGTCAGTTTCCAGCTGAGTTTCACCCGGCCCACGCAAGCCTATCCCGCCTTTTTGTCTTTCAAGGTGAGTCCAGCCGCGGATCAGGCGAGTTGAAATATGCCGTAGCTGCGCCAATTCAACCTGCAATTTACCTTCGTGGGTACGTGCACGTTGAGCAAAAATATCTAAAATTAAGGTCGTTCTATCTAATACACGACAACGGCAGACACGCTCTAAGTTGCGCTCTTGAGAGGGACTGAGTTGATGATTAAAGATGATGACATCTGCATTGTGAGTTCTGACAATCTCAGCGATTTCTTCTGCTTTCCCCGTCCCGACAAATAATTTCGGGTGAGGCGCCTGACGGCTGCCTTGCACAACCGTCAAACAACTAACACCAGCAGAAGACACTAGCATTTCCAGCTCGCGAAGATCTTCTCGATCTCCTTCATTCGGAAACTCTATATGTACTAAGACTGCCTGTTCGCCGGCTTCATAACGGTCAAACAAGCATTACGCTCCTACTATCGACTAAAAACGATTAAAAGTTACCATCTTCGCCATGATCTGCACTGTCATTACCTTGAGTGTTCTGGAAATTTACAGCACGAGCAGGCACCACAGTGGAAATGGCATGTTTGTAAACCATTTGATTTACAGTGTTTTCAAGCAAGATGACGAACTGATCAAAGGACTGGATCTTGCCTTGTAATTTGATACCGTTAACTAAAAAGATGGAAACGGGAATGCGCTCACGACGTAAGACATTCAAAAATGGGTCTTGTAACGATTGGCCTTTTGCCATGTTCTTATCCTTCGTTCTAGGTGTTATTATGTTGAGATAGTTGAAGTAATCTGAATAAAAAGATTGCCCCAACCTCTATTAGCTTAGCGAACTTAATACACGTTGCAAGTTTTCTTGCCCGTCGGTTTCAAGCCAGGTGACATCTGGCCAACTACGTAACCAGGTTAATTGGCGCTTCGCTAACTGCCTGGTTGCTGCGATCCCTTTGAAGAGCATTTCTTCATAATCGCACTCACCAGCCAAATGCTCCCACATCTGCCGATACCCCACACAACGAATGGAAGGCAAATCTGGATGCAAATCATCTCGCTGATATAAGGCCAAAACTTCGTTTTTAAAGCCCTGATCCAGCATTATTTTAAATCTTTTTTCTATCCTTTCGTGCAGTATCTTACGATCCTTCGGAGCAATTGCAAACTGGTGAAACTGATAAGGCAAAGGCGCTTGTTTGGCTTTTTGCAATTCCGTCATCGTTTTGCCTGTCAGACGATAGACTTCCAGCGCTCTATTAATCCGCTGTGAGTCGTTTTCACTGATTTTGCTCGCCGCTTGTGGGTCTATCTCCGTCAGCTGCGCGTGTAAAGCAGGCCAGCCCTGTGCGTTTGCCTCTTGTTCCAGTGTTTCGCGCACTTTTGGACAGGCTTCCGGTAAGGGTGACAACCCCTCGATCAGCCCTTTAAAGTACATCATAGTACCACCAACCAACACAGGCACTTTACCTTGCTGGTGCAGACGATCGATACAGGCAATGGCATCACGTCGAAAATCTGCAACAGAATAACTCTCAGCCGGATCCAGTATATCGATCAGGTGATGCGGCGCCATGGCCTGCTCAGCAGCATCAGGCTTCGCAGTACCTATGTCCATACCTTTATAGACCAGTGCAGAGTCCACACTGATAATCTCACTGTTTAATTGTTGACAGAGCTCAATGGCCAACGCGGTTTTACCGGCGGCGGTTGGCCCCATCAAGGTAATAACGGGTTTTGCTTGCACGCTGTTTCTCTACTGCTGTTGGTGCTGCAACCGTTCAGCGGTTGCAGACAGGACAAGAACTCACTGTTCTTGTTGGGACAAGCTTGATAACTTGCTTTGATCTATTGTAACCGCTTTTGCCTCAATTTGAGCACAGCTTCTGCCATTTTTTATGATTTTTTCTGCCACTGCCGCAAAGTGTTGCGAATAAAAATATCCTGCGGGGGTGGTTACTTGTAGCCAGTTTAACCAGGCATCCAGTGTCTGCTCCTTCATTGCGCAAACACTCAGTACCTTTTCAAGGCACTGTGGCACGTCCAGGCTGTATAAACTTAGCGGCAGCTTTTTAATCATCACATAACGCTCATGTGCCTGAATAGCAAAGCCCAATAATGTCAGCCAGGATTCCTGCGCTACCACGCTCGCAATTTCCTCCGCACTGAGGTTAACGCGCACCGGCAACAACAAGGCTTTGCCCTGTAAGGTACCATCTTGCTCAATTTGCGCCTGCCAGGCCTCAATCAGACCATCTCGACAGTGCCCCAGCCTGAGCTCACCTTCCTGAGTAAAAAGCACGGCTCCTTCAGCCAAGACAAGAAAACGGGTTACTTCTGTGCGCTGTGGTTTTATCTGCTCGTCTACCACAGGTGCCAGCTGCGGCATATCAGCAACCGTAGCCATCCCCTGATATAGCTCGTTTACATTAACTTGCCGGGACTTAGCAGAGCCTGAACTGTTGCTGCTTTTCGCACCACTACGATAACCAGGGTTGGCCGTAAACGCTGCGGAGCCAGCTCCTGAAACAGGAGCCCGAGCGCTATCTTGCACCGATCCATAGTCACTCTGTAACGGCGAGCGATATGCCTGGTGTTGACGCGTATCCTGTAAAGTAAACTGTTCAGACACCGGCGGGCTGAGGGGTTCTTGTGCGTCATTTATAACGTTGGTCGCCAGCTGAGGCTCGGCCACCGGTAAAGGTAATTCCGGGGACTCACTGAGCACCACCTGTTTCACAGCCTGTACGATAAAGTCGTGGATCAGCCGGGCCTGATGAAAGCGCACTTCATGCTTAGCCGGATGTACATTGACATCAACCTGAGTGGGATCCAACTCCAGATAAATCACAAACCCGGGTGTATCAACGGCCCCAGCGGTTTCTTCAAACGCTTGTCGAATAGCATGCAAAATGAGCTTATCTCGCATCATGCGGCCATTCACGTAAGTGTACTGAGTTTGATTACTGCTGCCCACTGGCAGGACCCAGCCATACAACTTCAGGCCATCATGGCCAGACTCAACAAAACTTGCTTGTTGTGCAAAGATTTTACCGGCAACCTGAGCAACTCGCTCTACGCTGTATGGATCAGGCCGGGCACGAAACTGTCTGATCACTTTCTGGTTATGAGTGAGCGTCAAAGCCAGGTCAAAGCGACTCAATGCAATGCGTTTGATCAGCTCATCAATATGGCTGAATTCAGTTTTTTCAGTACGCAAAAACTTACGCCTCGCCGGCGTATTAAAGAACAGATCCTTCACTTCAATAGTGGTGCCATTGGGGTGTGCTGTTGGTTGGATCTGAACCGTCATATCACGACCCTCGGCAAATGCCTGCCAAGCCGTTTCCTGCTCTGCTGGCTTGGAGCTCAGAGTTAGCCGCGATACCGAGCTGATTGAAGCGAGGGCTTCACCACGAAACCCCAGTGAAGCAATACACTCCAGGTCGTCCAGAGTTTTCAGCTTACTGGTTGCGTGACGGGACAACGCCAAAGTCAATTCATCTTTGACGATTCCAGCACCATTATCCCGGATCCGGATCAGTTTATGGCCGCCACGCTCTATGTCTATCTGAATGCGTGTCGCACCGGCATCAATGCTGTTTTCAACCAGCTCTTTGACCACTGACGCGGGACGCTCAACCACCTCACCCGCAGCTATCTGGTTGGCCAGCCTGGCTGGTAAAATTTCAATGCTCACAGTTTACGCCTTCGGAATGGTCAGTACCTGACCTATATACAAGGTATTCTTAGTCAAGCGATTTGCCTTTTTAAGCGCTGACACCGTTGTGCCATAACGCGCGGCCAGCACACTCAGTGATTCTCCCCGTTGTACCTTATGGCGCAGCGGCTTATTGTTTTTCAGGCTTGCAAACAAGGTGTTGTCTGGCGGATTTTGCTGATAGTAACGCTTAATTGACTTAAATATCGCGTTTGCAAGGCGTTGCTGGTGATAGCTGGTTTTGAGCTGCTTTTCTTCCTGTGGGTTGGAAATAAATCCGGTTTCGACCAAAATTGAGGGTATATCCGGTGACTTCAGCACCCCAAAATTTGCCGCCTGAGGGCGTTTTTTATGTAACTTAGTAACCTTCTTCAGCTCACCAACGACCTCCTCGGCCACCTTAAAACCGGTTTTCATCGAATGATCCATCGACATATCTAGCAGTGCTTTCGCCAGGTACTTTTCGTTGGCAGTGTCTTTAATCACATCCGCCGCTCCCCCTAACAACTGAGAGTGCTTTTCTTTGTCTTCCAGCCATTTACCCACTTCAGAATTGGCGCGGCGTAACGATAGGATCCATACCGACGCACCTCTCGGCTCTGGACGTGAAAACGCATCGGCGTGAATAGACACAAAAAAGTCTGCCTGGCGCTCTCTGGCCCGTGCAGTACGTGTGTTCAGCTTAATATAATAATCACCCGTGCGGGTCAGACGCGCCTGCATGCCCGGCTCCTTATCGATCAGGCGAGCAAGTCGTTTGGCGATTGGCAATGTAACGTTTTTTTCATAGGTGCCAGCAGGCCCAATGGAACCGGGGTCTTCCCCACCATGCCCGGCATCAATGGCTATAATGATATCTCTGTCTTTCGCCAGCTCACGCTTCTTACTTTGCGTGGATTTACTGGCATAAAGGCTCTTTTGCTGACCATACAGGTCCACCACCAGACGATCTTTATACGGTCCGGTAGGCGCAAGCGCAAAAATGACGGGTTTGGCAGCCCGGCTTAACTCCATCACCACTCGGGTACTGTTGCGACTCTTTGCCTGACTGTAGCGAAGTTTTTGAACAATCTTGTGTTCTTTAGGCAAGGTAGGCAGTTGCTTGAGCTTACTGGTATTTTCCAGATCGATCACCAGTCGTAGCGGGTTTTTCAGCATAAAGTAGCTGTATTCTGGTTTTTCAGACAAATCAAACACAACGCGCGTGCTTTCGGGTGAAGGCCAGACACGCACACCGTTGATTTTGTTTTTTGCCTGCGCAGCGCTGGCGAGTAATAACACGCTCAGCGCAAACAGGGTAAAGCTAATTCTTATTATCGCACTACGCATATCGACTTATAGCTTCAGCAAGCTGCTTTCCTCGTTCTGTATGTGGCCTTAATACCGCACGGCGCCCTGCACCATGATAGGCCAAATCAATGTCCATATCTGCTGTTGGGATCACGCCTGCGCCTTTTTCAGGCCACTCAACAATGCACACAGCGTGCGGTGCAAAATAATCCCGGATCCCCATAAACTCAAGCTCTTCAGGATCCCCCAAACGATACAAGTCAAAGTGATAAATACTGACCTCACCCAACTCATACGGTTCAACTAAGGTATAGGTCGGGCTTTTTACATTCCCCTGATGGCCCAACCCCTGCACAATACCACGTGTCAGTGTTGTTTTGCCGGCGCCCAAATCACCATGCAAATAGAATACCGCCCCCGAATCAATCAATGTGGCCAGCTGGCTTCCCAGGGCAATGGTTGCGGCTTCATCAGCCAGATCAATTTCTAATGTCATATCGACACTCATCCGATAATACCTCTAATATGGACAAATAAATCGCTTGCCAGCAACCCATGCGCGCCGTCATGTGCCGCTTTTTCAGCCGCAAGACCATGAATATACACCGCTAACATAGCCGCATCAAATTTACTCAGGCCCTGCGCTAACAAAGCCGCAATTATACCAGATAATACATCGCCCATCCCAGCACTGGCCATGGCTGCACACCCCGAGCGATTGATATTTATTCGCTTTGCCTGCTGAACCAAAGTCCCAGGCCCCTTGAGTACCACACAGGCCAGATAATGCTGAGCAAGCGCATTACTCATATCGAAGCGACTAAGGGTTTTAGCGTCTGTTGTAACGGCAGTGCTGAGTCTCATCGCCTCTCCCCAATGCGGGGTCAAAATCGCATTTTGCCACTGCATAGGCTGGCTCGCCAGTAAATTCAGCCCATCGGCGTCGACAACAACATGTTGCTCACACGAGCGTACAGCCTCGAATAGCGCCTGTGCCCATTCTGACTGACCTAACCCTGGGCCAATCACCAGCGTATCGGCCTTGTCCAGTAAAGGCGTCAACTCTTGGGCGTTTGCAACACCATGCACCATAAGTTCATAACGGCCTTGCAGGACCATGGCCTGATTGTCCGGGTGTGTTGCCACACTCACCAGACCTGCGCCAGCGCGTAAACAGGCTTCGGCAGCCAAACGTATCGCACCAGCCATCCCCGGACCGCCGCCAATCAACAAAACGTGACCACAGCGGTTTTTATACGTATCAATGGGCCGCACAGGGCGCTTTGCCAGTAACGTTTCTGCACTAAAGTAATGGCTTGAGGGACATACCAATTGAGCAAACTCTTGACCGACCCCTAACGGTGCCAGATACACACTGCCGGTATGGCGCTTGGCTGAACCACTTAATAGCCCTTGCTTTAACGCAATGAAAGTCATCGTGGCATCAGCAATAAAGGCATCACAGGCAACTTCGCTAGTTGAGCCATTGACACCGCTGGGGATATCAACGGCAAGCCGATGTGCCGAGCTCTGAGCAAAGCGTCGAAATACCGCAGCAACGTTCTCGGGCAACTGACCACGAAAGCCACTGCCAAAGACAGCATCGACGATTAAACCCGGCGCACTGCCTGGTTGCATGCTATCCAGCACAACACCGCCACTGCTCAGATAATCCCGGTACGCCTCGTAAGCATCACCCTGAAGTTGCTGCGGATCGAACAAGGCCAGCACTTCAGCCCTCATACCTGCCTGATGACACAAACGCGCAAGAACATAACCGTCGCCCCCGTTATTGCCCTTGCCCGTGAGAATTAAAATTGGGCCACTCGGTGCCAGGCTACTGACGTAATCAAATAAGGCAGCCCCCGCGCGCTGCATCAAGGCACTTAATGTGGTGCCCGCAAGACGCGCGGCTTCGGCTTCATTCGTTTGTACCGCTTGGGCCGTATAGGCAACTTGTGGTAAATTAGTCAGGTATTTTGCTTGTGATATAGACATTCCGTGACAACCACTACTCATTCTTCTGTTGATATTAACTATACTGAACTTGCACAAAAAATTAAGCTTTGGGGCAAAGAACTTGGCTTTGCTGAAGTCGGCATTACCAACATAGACCTCAGCGAGCATGAAGCGCAGCTACAGCGTTGGCTTGATAATGGCTATCATGGCGAGATGGAATACATGGCAGCACATGGTATGAAGCGTGCCCGCCCTGCAGAGCTTGTGCCAGGCACTCAAAGGGTGATCTCGGTGAAAATGAACTACCTGCCACCCGATGCCAGTTTCGCCCGCGCGCTCAACAATAAACAAACCGCCTACATCAGTCGTTATGCACTGGGCCGGGACTATCACAAAGTGATCCGCAACCGATTAAAGAAACTCGGCCAGCGCATTGAACAGGACGTCGGTCAGTTTGGCTTTCGTCCCTTTGTCGATTCAGCGCCAGTGCTGGAGCGACAGTTGGCAGAAAAAGCCGGACTCGGCTGGCGTGGCAAAAACAGCTTGCTGATCCACAAACAAGCCGGCTCGTGGTTTTTTCTTGGTGAGCTGTTTGTGGATTTGCCCCTGCCAGTTGATAACAATCCTCAGGAAGAAGGCTGTGGCAAGTGCAACGCCTGTATCACACTTTGCCCGACCGGAGCCATTGTAGAACCTTATGTAGTAGATGCCCGCAAATGTATTTCTTACCTGACAATAGAATTACAGGGCCCGATCCCCGAACAATACCGCCCACTGTTGGGCAACCGGGTATACGGCTGTGACGACTGTCAGCTGGTGTGCCCGTGGAACCGCTACGGCCAGCTTACCGATGAGCAGGATTTTCATCCCCGTCAGCAACTCAAAGATCGGGAGCTGCTGACACTTTTTCAGTGGGACGAAGCAACTTTTCTAAAAAACACTGAAGGCAGCCCCATTCGCCGTATTGGCCATGAACGCTGGCTACGGAACTTAGCCGTTGGATTAGGCAATGCAGAACCTGACGAACAGATAATCGAGGTACTTGAAGCACGCCTGGAGTCGGCCTCAGATCTTGTCAAAGAGCATATAACTTGGGCCCTGGCACAACAGCGCATCAAACGCACCGAGCAACAGCGTAAAAACGCCCGGCTGATCCGGATCATCGAAAAAGGCCTGCCTCGGGACGCTTAATCATGTGAATCAACATTGGCCTCCTGCAGTGTTTTTAACCGCGATTACACCTCAAAGATTGCGGTGACAACACGTATTCAGCTATTCAGCATGCTTTCCTGCAGAGCTGAGTAATGACAAATCGCTTTCAATTTCAGTAAACGCTTCGCGCACCTGCATAATCGCTTCTTCCCTGGCAATTGAACCCTGAATGGCTTCGTCGACATGCTGATAAATGAATACTTCCTGATCCTCATCCAACCCCATGGTTGGGATCCGCTGCTCAAACACCTCCTGTAGACGGCGAAAGATGGATTCATTCTGAGAGCGGTTATTGTTGAGCAAAGCCAACAATCCGGTGAACTTACTGTGGATCATAGAAATAGCATCATTGAGCTCCGCTTGCTGAGACAGCAACTGCTTACGGGTCAGAATTGCCAGCAATTGCTGTTCAGTCACACTGGCGATAAAACAAATATGATCTCTGAGCCGGCCGTGTTTGTCCGCGTCTTCTGAGGGCATATTCAGGATCAGCACACTCACCAGATTGTAGTTCACCAGGATCCGGCTGGTAAACTCATGCAAACGGCCCTTCGAACGCAATATTTCAAACAACTCCAGTACAATTGGGGAACACAGTCCCGCAGTGGCAAAATGATGGCGCTGCTCATCGACCCGAAACTCAATATTGCAGCTTAACCCTAAATTACTGAGACACTGGATCAGAGCCTTTGCTAACGCCTGAATGTCATCAATGACACCGATCTGTTCAATGTAACTGACGATAAATCCCATTTCACTGCTGGTCGCCATGGCATTGAACGCCGTGGAAGTTGCGTCTTCGACCTGCTGCTCCAGGATATCACGCTCCAGCAACATCTGCCCTAAATTAAGCAGCTTGGCTTTTAATTCACTGTGGCCAAACGGCTTAACGATGTAATCCTCCGCACCAACTGCGTAGCCTTCCATGCGCTCTTCAACCGATCCTCGTGCCGACACAAACATCACAATGATGTTCTGCGTTTCCAGATTGGCTTTGATCTTCTTGCATACCTCATACCCATTCATCTGCGGCATGCTGACATCCAGCAATACGACCTGAGGCGCGAAATCCTCAATAACATCCAGGCATTCCTGCCCACTGGTTACAGTCAGTAATTCAAAGTCGAGGTCTTCAAGTATTTCTTCGATAATTTCGAGGTTGAAAGGTTCGTCATCCACCGCCAGGATTCGTTGCAATGCCATTTCTCAGTTCCTTTTCCGTTGCCAAAGCACCATCATCTGCAAACACACCTTCAAACGTGAGAAATGTCCCCGCAATGACAGCTTTAATTTAGTTATAGACAGTGATCACCCATGGCGCTAGTGATCCCTCTAAATTGGCAGCTCAATATGAATACAAGCGCCCTGTTCCGGGTTGTTTTCGGCATAAATACAACCTTTATGCAGCAATACAAATTCTTTGCAAATGGCCAACCCCAATCCGGTTCCGCCAGCCCCACTGTTAGTTTTACTGCTTTGGGCAAACTTATCGAATATATGCTCCAGTTCATCTTCAGGTATGCCAACGCCCTTGTCCCGCACCAAAATATGGACATATCCCGCGTTAAGCGTAACCGTGACGGTCACTTCGCTATGCTCAGGGCTGAACTTCAGCGCGTTACCCAACAAGTTTCTCATCACCTGGGTCAGCTGCTCAGCATCACAACACAGCACAATGTTATCTTCTTGTACTTGAAGCTCGATGTGAATATGCCGCGCCATCGCCAGACCCGACACATCTTCTTTTGCGGTGTGTATTAAAGTGAGCAGATTGTGCGGTGCAGGGTTAAAGGGAAAACGACCAGCATCCAATTTAGACAAGTCGAGCAGATTGTTCAGCAGTAACAACAGGCGTTCGCCACTGGTCTCGATCCGTGACAGGTATTTCTCCAACTTGTTCACCGGTACCTCACCACATGCCAACTTATCAATCCCAAAGCGCGCGAAACTCAAAATGGAGTGCATGGGGGTTCGGAGTTCGTGAGACATATTAGCAAGAAACTCAGATTTGCTGATATTCGCCGCTTCCGCGGCTTCTTTAGCCGCCTGGAGTTGTGCCGTGCGCGCCTGAACCTCTACCTCCAGTACTTCTTTGGCCTCCTCAAGTAGTTGCTGTTTGCGTTTCAATTGGGCAACGTTCTTAAAAATCGCGGCCAAGGCAATTTCACCGTGATGGTCAATCTCAATAAATGTCCCCATCAAGGGAATGCTTGGCCCATCTTTTTGCGGTAACACCAGCTCACAATTAAAATGCCGCAATACACCACCATTATTGATGGCTTCTTTTAATGCGGTGACAGAGGCAGGTTCAAACAGGTCAAAAATGGAATGTTGTTGAAGCTGATCTCCCGGTAGTCGCAGTAAAGAAGTGCAACCATCATTGGCCTCAATCACAAAACCATCGAGATTAAACAACATGATGGGATCGGGTGTGTGCTTATAAATCACCCGTAATAAACTATCTCGCTCAATGAGGGCGTCGACCGTATCCTGCAACCGTTCAACCAACTCTTGGTTATGGCGACGTAACAACTCGCTTTGCCAGAGTTTGTGCAGCGACTGCAACAACGCCCCCTCATCAATGGGTTTAGTTAATACATCTTCAACGCCCTGACGGATGGCTTCCATCATATCCACCTGATTTTGCCGCGAGGTCATCAACAAGCAGCGTGCATCACGGTGGATCTGTCGTACCTTCTTGAAGACATCCAGACCACTCCCCTGCGCCAGGTTGAAATCACAAATCAATAAGTCAATATCATGGGTGGTTGCCTGTTGCATTGCCTCAGTAATGCAGTGTGCAGTTACGACTGTCAGTTGCGCGCCACGCAGGCTGGCCGTCAAACGCCTCAGACGGTCTTCTCGATGATCCACCAGAAGGATTTTCGGTAGTTCAAGTCGGTCATGATCACCCGTTTCAAGCACCCGTTCAAGCAAACCCGTGATTTCTTTATTGCCAAAAAATGGGTAGATCACGATGGCATTACACAGCATTCGATTTAAGCGGCTGAATGCATCAACATGCTCAGAGTTTTCTGGCTTTGGCGCGAGCAAGATTAGACGGTCGTGATCTTTTAACGCAGACAAGGCATCAAAGGTGCTATCCGGCAGTCCATGGGCAATGGCGACAACATGATACGCAAAGAAATCCTGAACCTTGTGCAACATCTGAAAATGTAAATGCACCACCTCACAGCCCAATAATTCAAATAATACCTTCAGTCTCATAGCCAGCACACTGCTGCTATCGATAATTAATACCTTGTTGTTTTCCATAACTAAATCCTGCTGTGGTAAACCAATTTACGGCGTTACTTGTTGTAACCGCTAGCATTCAGTTTAGTCAAAAATCGCTAATCCGAAATGCACGCAGGTTGAATCGCAACGCGCAGCGGTTACACTGTGAACTGACCACGTTCGTGCCACGTATACTCAGGCATTGAGTTTAAAACCGTTTCAGGGAGCCCCCGATGATAAAACCACTATTGATATCCATGGCACTGCTTGCCAGCAACGGCGCGTATGCCAGCGAGACACCAGATTTCACCAAAAGTAAGGCCTGTGATGATTTTACCGGCTATGAATTCAGAAAACTCAGATCAAAAGACACCGTCGACTTATGCGCTTTTGAGGGGAAACCATTATTAGTCGTCAATACCGCCAGTAACTGTGGGTTTACAGGTCAGTTCGATGGCCTGGAAAAACTGCACAAAGCTTATGCCGACAAAGGTCTGGTGGTACTAGGGTTTCCGTCTGACGACTTCTTTCAGGAAGAAAACGACGAAAAAGATACGGCTGAGGTCTGCTTTATCAACTACGGCGTCACCTTTACTATGATGGCAACAGGTGCCGTGCGCGGCGACGATGCCAACCCGGTGTTTCAACACTTAGGCGAACAAAGCGGTGCGCCCATGTGGAATTTCTACAAATATCTAATCTCGGCTGATCGCAAAACAATCCAGCAGTTCAATAGCCGCACCAAACCGATGTCAGAGCCTATGATAGCGGCCATCGAAAAAGAACTTGATCTTAAATAATGCGCTTTAAATCTAAGTATATTAGAATAATGTATGAGCAATAATTAACCCATCCATGGAGAGATAATGACACTAGCCAGCGCAAGACACATATTAGTCGATAACGAAGCTCAATGCCTTGAACTTAAGCAACGTATTGCAGCAGGTGAAGACTTTGCCGAGATCGCAAAACAATATTCCAGTTGCCCGTCTGGACAGGATGGGGGTGAGCTGGGTGAGTTCGGACCTGGCATGATGGTACCTGAGTTCGACAAAGTGGTATTTTCGGCACCACTCAATGAGGTGCAGGGACCGGTTCAGACGCAGTTTGGTTATCACCTGCTTGAAGTCACCAGCCGGGTCGATTAAACCACGTTTGCTACTGGCAGTATGTCTCTGTCGGTAGCTTTGCCTATGACCTCTCGGATCTATCCAGCCCCGTTCCTACCTATTTTTAATACCAACCCACATCATTCTTGAGACGAGTAAATCTCGGCGATAACGAGGTAAAAAGTTCGCTATTTAATTGTTCTAAATGAGGAATATTTAACACTGTTATCAGCAGATTTAATACCAATTTGCTTAATTAAGTGATCTATTTTGAGGCGAGAAAATAGGGTCGATAACACCGCTCTCGCGTCCTGCTATCGCTGAGGCACCTACATCCATGTAGGCGAGGCAAAAATTTGTGAACCTATGTCTTAGGTATAAGGTTCTAAATGAGAAATTTTTAACGCTGTTAGCGTCCTATTTGCTCCTTCAAATAGACCAGGTATTAAGTGAAATTGGTATAATCTCTCCAAGTGGTTATGTATTAATGTGGATTGCTTTAAGTAATGCTATAGTCATTGCGCATCTAACCACAACATAAGGATTGAGTGATGATCTTATATGGCTCGGATACATCTCCGTATGTCAGGCGCATCCGCATTTATTGTCTTCGCCACGACATTACCCTGGACTATCGCAAACTGGACATCTTTAGTGAGGAAGGCAGGGCTATCCTTCACCAGCACAATCCGGCACGTAAACTGCCGTTTCTGCTTGCTGATGATCAGGCGGTCCTGGATTCCAACGTCATTGCCCGTTACCTGCAACAAAAGTTTTCTTTGCCTCATCTCAATTGGGCACAGGAAAACCTGCTCACTATCATCAATGCCTGCAACGATTCACTGGTAGAGCTATTGCTTTGCCAGCGTTCAGAATTTGATACTCAGGATGACAAGCTGTTTTTTAACCTGCAGCGCGGGCGAATAGCTGAAACCTTGCGCGTACTGGATCAAAGCTGTCATGAAACTGTATTTTTAAACTGCGAGTATCTTCAGATCAGTTTATACTGCCTGCTGGATTGGATCCGCTTCAGAAACTTGTTCGACTTAACGCCGTACACCGCTCTGGAGCAGTTTTATGACCAATGGCAGCCTCAAGATGAGGCACGTCTTACAGATCCCAGAGCATAATACCAATTTGCTTAATTAAGGGTTCTATTTTGAGGCGAGAAAATAGGGTCGATAACAAGGCAAAAATTTGCGAACTCGTACCTTAGGTCAAGGTTCTAAATGAGAAATTTTTAACGCCGTTAGCGTCGTATTTGCTCCTTTAAATTGAACAGATATTAAGTGAAATTGGTATAAGCTCGATAACTATGGAAATACACCATGAGTGACATCGAATTAGAATCGGAAGTAGTCAATTTTGTCGTGACAGCGAAAGAGCAAGAGCAAGTTTGGGCACTAGGCTCAGATGACGGCGGCCTGGTTGTGGTTGACTCAAATCAGTTTGAAGAGTCGGACGTATTGCTACTATGGGATAATGAAGAGAACGCTCAGGCACAGTGCCGTGACGAGTGGGCAGACTTTAAACCCATTGCCATCGCGCTGGATGAGTTGCTTGACGAATGGATTGAAGATTTACGCGACGATAACGCCCTGCTGGGTCTTAACTGGAATGATGACAACGTGTGTACAGAGATCGAGCCGGTTGGTCTGGCCCGTGCTCTGTCAGAATAAGCACTTTATGCTACGCTGATCAGCGCCACTAAGGTGCCTTCAATTGAGCGCACATACGCCTGTGTGTGCTCCCCCTTTAAAGTCGGCGGTGACAACGGCTCTGCGCCCGCTGCCACGGCTTTATCATAGCTCTTTGCGACATTGTCACACCCCAAAGTTAACTCAAAGCCCAGCGCTGGCTGCTTAGGTTGGCTGCGAATGTAGCTTTGTTTAAATTGCGCCTGTGCAACCGGGTGCGTAGCAAAAGCGAGTAACACCTGTCCGGTGTCCAGTTCTCCATAGTCTCCGTCCTCGCTGAGACCACAGGCACTGAGCCCAAAGGCCTGATAGTAAAAATCCAGTACCTCTTCAACACTGTCGACGTAGATCACGGTTTTCAGAAACTGCATGGCTAAATTTCAAGCTAAATAAATATAAATAAAGCATATTTTTCGTTCAGCGTAAACCGATTTAGGATCCGGGCAGAGTTGAGACGAGCAATAAAAAAGGCGCCGTAGGCGCCCTCTTATCAAGCAATTACTGCTTATTCTTTTGTTCTTTCGTAAATGCCCTGAGTTTTCGCTTCTGCGACAGGGTCATTTTGTTGGTGCGGCCAGAGTACGGGTTATCCCCTTCACGGAACTCGATTTTAATCGGCGTTCCCATGATATTTAGCGCCTTACGATAGTAATTCATCAGATAGCGCTTATAACTGTCAGGTAAGTCATGCACCTGGTTACCATGGATCACAATACGCGGCGGGTTATAACCACCGGCATGGGCATATTTCAGCTTAACCCGGCGACCACGTACCAAAGGAGGCTGGTGATCGGCCTGCGCCATATCCATGATACGTCTCAGCATAGCTGTACTAACACGCTTGGTTGCCGATTCATAGGCTTCTTCAACAGATTCAAACAGGTGGCCAACCCCGGTGCCATGCAGCGCCGAAATGAAGTGCAGACGGGCAAAATCAATAAAGCCAAGGCGACGATCCAGTTCAGACTTAATGCGCTCTTTCACGTAGTCATCCAGACCATCCCATTTATTCACTGCGATCACCAAAGAACGCCCCGCATTCAGGGCAAAGCCCAGCAGACTGAGGTCCTGATCTGAGATACCATCTCGTGCGTCGATCACTAACAGAATGACATTGGCATCTTCAATGGCTTTTAGCGTTTTAATCACTGAAAACTTTTCGACCACATCGCTCACTTTCTTGCGCTTACGGACACCTGCGGTATCTATCAGCACATAGTCACGCTCATTGCGGGTCATCGGGATATAGATTGAGTCACGCGTCGTGCCCGGCATATCGTACACAATTACACGCTCCTCACCGAGGATACGATTAGTTAGTGTTGACTTACCCACATTGGGGCGGCCGATGATCGCCAGTTTTATGGGTTTGTCTTCAAAACCCGTTTTACCCTCTTCCGGCGCTTCTTCCCCTTCCAGGTAAAGCTCAGTCAGCAGCTCATCGTCCTGCTCAATTTCATCTTCCTCTAAGGCCAGCTCTGCAATCACCGGACCCAAAGTCGCTTCGAGTAGCTGTGTAACACCACGGCCGTGTGCAGCAGCAATGTGATACACCTCACCCAGCGCTAACTGGTAAAACTCAGCACAGTTAGAGTCTGCGTCGATGCCGTCTGTTTTATTGGCCACGACAAAGCTTTTCTTCTGCTGCTTACGCAAATGTTGTGCAATGGCCTGGTCCGCAGCAGTCATACCTGCACGGGCGTCGACCAGAAACAGCACCACATCAGCCTCTTCAATAGCCAGCAAAGACTGCTCTGCCATTTCCGTTTCGATGCCTTCTTCACTGCCATCAATACCGCCGGTATCGACCACGATAAACTCATAGCCATCATAATTTGCCTGGCCATATTTACGGTCACGTGTCAGGCCCGGAAAGTCCGCCACTAACGCATCACGCGTGCGGGTCAGACGGTTAAATAAAGTGGATTTCCCCACATTGGGTCGCCCGACGAGAGCGATCACAGGAAGCATAGACTACCTCTTTTAAAAACAACAAAAGGCTTCGCACCGCGAAGCCTTACTTCTATTCATTCAGCATATGGTGGTTACGGAATCTTTACCGCACTGACTTCACCATCGCGGGTGTACAAGATCAAGGTATCATCGACTACAATAGGCTCGACAAAAAAACCTGAACTATCAAACTCTTCACGAGAAACCAGTTGACCTGTTTGTTTATCCAGCCAATGCAGATTACCTTCCTGATCACCCACCACCAGATAATTACCAGCCACTGCTGGCGTCGTCAGATACCAACCACGTAACGCTGACTGGCTCCAACGCTCAATGCCCGACTCTCTATCTAGAGCATAGAGTACGCCTTCGCTATCTACCAAATAAATGGTATTCAGCTCAATACTGAGGTCACGGTAACTGCTGTACTCACGATCCCAAAGCACATTGCCGTTACGCACGTCCAATGCGGCCAGTTTACCATTGTAGGCGATGGTATACACGGTACTACCAACGACCACAGGCTTAGTGTCCACGTCAACCAGGCGCTCAAACTCAGAAGCACCTTTTGCCAGAGCAATGTCCGTACTCCAGGCCATGAAACCATTCTCAGCAATCAGCACCGATAACTTGCCGCTTTCTTCACCAACCAACACGCCACCATTTGCTGACGTAGGTGAACTCAGACCACGTAATGTCAGAGCCGGCACTTCTTGTTCAAACTGCCAGCGCTCCTCGCCAGTATCCGGGTGTAACGCCAGAAGTTTTCCTGAGCCAAGGTTAACGTAAACCAAACCATCTCCGGCAGCTGGGGTAGAAAGCGCCTCTCCCGGCACCGCCTTACGCCAAACGACTTCACCGGTTTCACGGTCTAAAGCAATCACTTCACCATGCTCAGAGCCAATATACAGCTTACCGTAGGCCTGCAAAATACCACCTGAAAGCTTAGCTGTGTCATCGTCTTCCCACGGCCAAAAAGCCGGGTTTTCACGCGTATCAACTTCCCACAGCGTATCGCCGCTGCTGCTATCTAGCGCTGCAACCAGACCATTTCGTTCTGCTACGTAAACCGTACTTTGATAAAAGGTGGGTGTCAGACGCGAGAAATAATGCTCAACGCCATCGCCAATAGATTCCTGCCAGACAACGTCGGTTTCAAACTGGTTTACAATTTCAGGTAACACCAGTTCCTCTTCATCATCACTTGAGGAGCATCCCAGCAATGACGCCATACATAGCGCCAATGAGGCCATAGTCAACTTCTTCATGGCGACTCCTTACAGTGCTGCTGTGCTAGCCAGATCGTCCAGTTTGATTTGTAGCAGTGGGTTATTATCACTGCCACCGGCAGTCACTGCTTTTTGATACTCATCACGCGCAGCCTCTTTCTTACCTTGCGCTAGCAGTACATCACCTTTCACCTCGGCTACCTGAGCAGCAAAGCTCTCTGGCATCGGGTTGCCAAGCGTTGCCAGCGCCGCACTATAATCTTCACGAGCAGCCTGTACTCGAGCCAGACGCAGATAAGCGGTCGCTTTTAATTCTGGTGATTTAACTGTGTCTGCAGCGAAGCTCAGCTTCTCTTGTGCAACCTCCAGTTTGCCTTGTTCAACGGCTTCTTTTGCCGCCACAAACGCAGCCAGTACCGCATAGCTCGACTCACCATTCGTTGCTAAAAAGTCATCGCTTTTGGTCAGAACGTCACCACTATCAACCAACTGGTTATAGGCTTCAGAACCTGCTTCTGCGGTGTCAATTTGATGCTGGTTATATGCTTTCCAACCATACAGACCACCCAGGCCCAGCACTGCGCCAATGATCAAAGATGTTCCATTTTCACGGAAAAATCGTTTTATTGCTTCGGCTTGTTGTTCTTCTGTTGAATAAATTTCCATTCTGACCTCTTTATTAATAGCGTAAAGCCAGTCCCTTTTTAGATAACTGGCCTGACTTTACTGCGCCAGGGCGCTTAATCCACTAACGCCGACAACAGGCTTTTTGCCTCTGCCAGTGTCAGGGTAACTTGTTCTTTGTGTTCACGGAGATACTTAACTGTCACCTTACCTTCGGCCAATTCATCTTCGCCAAAAATCAGGGCAACTTGTGCATCGCTCTTATCCGCACGTTTCAGTTGTTTTTTGAAGTTGCCGCCACCGGCATTGACCAATACGCGCAAGCCCGGGATTTCACTGCGTAGTTGTTGCGCAATGACCGGCGCCTGAATGCCAGCTTGTTCGCCCATCGCTGCAACGAACACATCGGCATTACGGCGTAATGTGCCAATACGCTCGAGCTCTTGTAACATCAGTACAAGACGCTCCATACCCATAGCAAAGCCTACAGCCGGCGTCGCTTTACCACCAACCTGCTCTACCAACCCATCATAACGCCCACCGGCACACACAGTACCTTGGGCGCCTAAGCTGTCCGTTACCCATTCGAATACGGTGCGGTTATAATAATCCAGGCCGCGTACCAGTTTTTCATTAACCTGGTATTCGACGCCAGCAGCGTCTAAACGTTCACATAAATTTGCAAAATGTTCACGCGACTCTTCGTCCAGATATTCAGACAGTTTTGGCGCGTTAACCAAAATGGCCTGCACGTCTGGGTTTTTGCTGTCCAACACACGTAACGGATTGCTATGCATGCGGCGCTTTGAATCTTCATCCAGATCCGCTTCGTGCTGTTCAAGAAACGCAATCAAGGCATCACGATAGGTTGCGCGCGCTTCGTTTGAGCCCAGAGAGTTGAGTTCCAGGCGAACAAATTCACTGATACCAAACTGCTGCCACAGGCGCGCCGTCATCAGGATCACTTCGGCGTCCATATCGGCACTTGCCACACCAAAGGTTTCTACCCCAAACTGATGGAACTGGCGGTAACGGCCCTTTTGCGGACGCTCGTGACGAAACATAGGTCCCATGTACCACAAACGCTGCTCCTGGTTATACAGTAAGCCATTCTGGTTACCGGCCCGCACACAAACCGCGGTGCCTTCAGGACGCAAGGTCAGGAGATCGCCATTACGATCTTCGAAGGTATACATTTCTTTTTCAACGATGTCGGTGACTTCACCAATTGAGCGCTTGAATAACTCGGTGGATTCCACGATAGGAAAGCGGATCTCCTGGTATCCAAAAGATGCCACTGTGTCACGTAAGATAGATTCTACCTTCTGCCAGACTTGCGTATCACCCGGCAGACAATCGTTCATACCTCGAATTGCCTGAATTTGTTTTGCCACTGAAAATCCTAGTAATCTAATTTTTTACACGAAACGGCTGGCCAAGCCCAATGACTTAGCCAGATCTGATAAACCCGCTATTATACCCAGCTCGGCTAAAACGTAAACGCTTAGTTTACCGGGTCTGCCACGCTTACTCGACTATCTTGACGTCGATTTTGGGTTCACTTTGTTGTTTTTCAACATAGCTGCGTACCTGCTCTTCCAGCTGTTCAACGATGTGATCGTTGTCGATACGCAATTTTTGACGCTCACCATTGATGTATAAGCCCGAACGGCGGTTTGCCCCAGCCAGACCCAGATCGCTCACCAAAGCTTCACCTGGACCATTTACCACACAACCAATCACAGAAACCGAAATTGGGGTTGTGATGTCTTCCAGGCGCTCTTCCAGTTGATTCATTGTGTTGACCACATCAAACTCCTGACGAGAGCAGCTTGGACAGGCGATAAAGTTAATCCCGCGCGAACGAATACGCAGCGACTTAAGAATATCAAAGCCCACTTTGACTTCCTGAACAGGATCGGCAGCCAGGGATACCCGCAGCGTATCACCAATGCCCTCTGCCAGTAGCATACCCAAGCCAACGGCTGATTTAACCGAACCGGCACGCATCCCTCCGGCTTCGGTGATCCCCAGGTGCAGTGGTTGATCAATTTCTTTGGCTAACAGGCGATATGCCCCAACCGCTAAGAAAACGTCCGACGCTTTCACCGAGACTTTAAACTGATCAAAATCGAGTCTCTGTAAGATCTCAACATGACGCATCGCTGACTCAAGCAGGGCTTCTGGCGTAGGTTCGCCATATTTCTCCTGCAGATCACGCTCCAGCGAGCCCCCATTCACTCCGATACGGATCGGGATGTTCTTTTCACGTGCAGCATCAACTACCGCACGAATACGCTCTTCATTGCCGATGTTGCCTGGGTTGATACGCAAGCAATCTACACCATATTCAGCCACTTTCAGGGCGATACGATAATCAAAATGAATGTCGGCTACCAGCGGTATCTCGGACTGTTCTTTGATGCTCTTAAACGCTTCTGCGGCTTCCATGGTTGGAACAGACACCCGCACGATGTCCGCGCCGGCATCAGCAATCGCCCGGATCTGAGCCACAGTGGCATCCACGTCCAGGGTATTGGTGTTGGTCATCGACTGTACGGCGATAGGTGCGCCGTCCCCGATGGGCACATTTCCCACATTAATACGCGTAGATTTTCTACGTTTGATCGGTGATTCTGAAAACATGACGATTACTCTGCTAACGGTAAATTAAATTTGGCTAAACGATTACGCGGCAGGCCGGAAATATCCACCGCAGCGCCATCAAGCGTGATGCTCACGGCCTGGTGTTTGCCCAGAACGACGGAAAACGGGGCCTGTCCACTGACGGTCATGGTATACCCGGCTTTCTTAACACCAAAGGCAACTCGCTCCTGACTGGCATCGAAGATCTCTACCCAGCTGTCTTCTTTAAACACCATCACAATGGTGTTCTGAACAAGCTCTGGCTGAGGGTTGGTTGCGGGCGCAGCTTGCACCTCAGCAACTTCATTGTTTTGTGCAATTGGCCTCGCTTCTGACTCTGATTGCGTAGCCATCTCGGGTGACTCTGACGCAGGTTCAGAGGTCATATCCTGGGTCGGTTTTTCGGCCTCAATGGTTATTTCGAGTTGGTTATCAGGGCCCACTGTGTCAGGCTCATCTGCCACGGTTTGCCCTGCACTTTGCTCGTTATTTTGCCCATCACCTGAAACAACATTGGCCTGAGGTATGTCACGCGCATCGCCCGGTGTGATTTCGCTCTGTGAACTGCTGTTTTGCCAGAACCAAATCGCTGAGCTGCCCACGACCAGAATTAAGACCGCATAACTGAACCACATCAGACGGTTGTCATGCGCTTCTTTCTCCGTGCGGCGAGAGAAGCTCTTCATTTTGCCTTTTTGCTCAGGTACAACTGGAGACTGGTACAACTTCAGTGTTTCCTGCGCATCCAGGCCCAGTAAATGACAGTAACTTTTGATGTAGCCCCGTACAAAAGTTTCCGGGCCCAAATTCTGATAGTCATCCTGCTCTAATTTGTTGATCTGAGTTTCACTGAGCTTCAGCCGTGTGGTGATCTCTTCATAGCTAACGCCTCTGTCATGTCTGGCTTTGGCCAACGTTTGTCCAAGCGACAGTAAATCGCTGCTATTTTCTGTGTCTAATTCTGCTTCGTTCATAAGGTATAGTTGTCTGGATCCACGATTAAGAGATGCCGTCCTGGTTGTAAGACAATATCCGGGGTCAATTTATTCCACCGCATCAGGTCGTCAATCTGGAGATTATATTCTATTGCAATGTCGAACAGTGACTGCCCCTGGCCTATGGTGTGTACGATCTTCGGATCGTTCAAATACACCACCTGACCAATCGACAGCTGGTCCGACTCACGTAAATTATTCCACGCCATCAGCTTTTCTAACTTCAGGTTATACTTCACTGAGACACTAAAGAGATTCTCCCCCAATCTGATGATGTGCTGAGGAATGCTAGGGAGCATCAGATCAGTATTCAGCAGACCACCAACAGCACGGCCTTGTAGATTCTCTGTCACAGGCTCTGCGGGAAGTTGCGCAAGCCAGCTATCTGCGGGCTTATCGTTTAATACGGCCGAGTCCCTGGAGCGTGCAGAAGGCGCTGAAAAGGCAATATCAGTCGGATCGGGCTCATAAAATACCACCTGCCCTCTTGTATCTGATGCCACTAAATTAACTGTGTCTGCAGCCTTATCAGGTACCCTCTGAGCCGTTACTGTATCCCGCGCGGGTGAATTCTGAGTGAACTGCTGTTTACGCAACGAACGGGCTGGTGTCGGAGCCAGTTGCTGAGTCGGTTCAGGGGCAACTGACGCAAGCGCAAGTTGCTGAGGCCGAGGGCTGGCCTGTTCGACTTTACGACGTACCTTGATTTTGGGTTCCGCCACCAAATGCGTTGGCGACTTATGGGTAATTTTTGTCAACTGAGCCTGACGATACTGCTCTTTCAGGCGCTCAAACTCGCTGTCTTTAAGGCGTTGCTGGAGCACCAATGCCGCCTGAGGAGAATCCGGATAAGTTTGTAACAGCAAGGTAGCGGTTTCTTCTGCTTGTTGCAAATGGCCTTTGCGCACTTCCAGTAAATGAGACAGCAATAACCCACGCGCAGAGACAAACCCACGATCGCCATACACTTTCAGTATTTCCTCTGCGCGATGCAGCTCACTTTTCGCATAGTGTAAGCCGGCCATCAATAGCAAAGTCGACGGACGCTGCCCATTGTGTTTTTCAGCACTACCCAGATACTCCAGCGCCAGCTCGAAATTATCCTGACGCAATGCACACATCGCGAGGTTTTCGTAACTTTGCGCAACACGGATATAGCTCGGTATGTCAATGGCTTTGAGCAGCTGCTCAGTCGCTGCATCATATTTGCCGATACGACACAGGAAAGTACCGTAATTATTGAGCGTGTTTGGATCTTTGGGGGCAAGTATCAGGGCTTTCTGATAGGCTTGCTCGGCGCGCGCATTCTCCCCTACCTGCTCGTAATAATAGGCCAGTGAGTAGTGAGCTTCGGGCAATTGCGGTGCCAATGTCAGCGCCCGTTCGAGATTAAACTTGGCTTGGGTATTATTGCCATTCGCCAGATATTGTAGCGCCAGTGAGATACGCGTTTTAGCAGCATCTTCACGGCTCGCCTTACTCTGCACAACCGGCTTATCGCTGTTGGCATAACGCGTTTCGGTCACACAACCACTGAGTGTCATGCCCAGTATCAACAGCAACCCGGTACGGGCAATCTGAGCACGCTTTGAGACCTCAAAGGAGAAGCTTTTTACCAATGAAAACATAGCTGAACTAAACACTTTAGTTAAAAGCGCGCATTGACAAGTCACAATTGGCGCAAGGCCGCAGGCATAGCTCACCAGAGCGCTGTTGATCTATGCCCATATATTACCCGAATGCGTTCGAGTTTCACCCTTTTTTTAGCCAACCTTCACAGCTATGGCGTTGTCTTCCAGCTGCTTTTTCTTCGCAAGACGCTTGGTTCTGTCGACCACATCACCAACCAGCTGACCACAAGCGGCATCGATATCATCACCACGAGTGCGGCGGACAATACAGGTTAAGCCGGCTGCCTGAAGTACCTTAGAGAAACGGTCGATTCGGCTGTTACTAGAACGCCCATACTCATTGCCCGGGAACGGGTTGAATGGGATCAGGTTAATTTTAGATGGAGTGCCTTTTAACACCTGAACTAATTCATGGGCATGATCTGTGCTGTCGTTCACGCCCTGCAACATAACGTACTCAATGGTAACGTCTTTATTGGCTTTCGAACCATCAATGTAACGACGACAGGCCGCCAGAAACTCTTCAATTGGATACTTTTTATTGATCGGCACCAACTCATCGCGCAGCGGGTTATTTGGCGCATGCAGAGAAATCGCCAACGCCACATCAATTTTTTCTTTCAGAATATCCAGCGCTGGTACCACACCCGATGTACTCAGAGTGACACGACGCTTAGACAAACCAAATGCCCAGTCATCCATCATCAGTTCCATGGCAGGCACTACATTGTTGATGTTGAGCAGCGGTTCACCCATGCCCATCATCACTACATTGGTGATCGGGCGCTTAGTACTGTCGCCATCGTGCAAACCGATGTCTTTGGCCACCCGCCACACCTGGCCAATGATCTCACTGACCTTGAGGTTACGGTTAAAACCCTGCTGTGCCGTTGAGCAGAAGGTACACTCTAGTGCACAGCCAACCTGAGACGACACACACAAAGTGGCACGGTCTTTTTCCGGGATCCACACAGTCTCCACTTCCTGTCCGCCATCCAGTACAAGCGCGTACTTAATGGTGCCATCGCTGGCTTGCTGGCGTACCGAGATCTCAGGTGCACGGATCTCACATTCTGCCTGCAATTTGGCGCGCAGCTTTTTGTTAATGTTGCTCATGTCATCGAAGTTATCGATGCCGAAGTGGTAAATCCATTTCATGACCTGATCGGCGCGAAACGGTTTTTCACCGTATGATGCAAACAATTCGCGCATCCCCTCGCGATTTAAATCAAGTAAGTTAATTTTTTTCTCAGTCGTAGTCATGAAACAACCCCAGATCAGATGACGGCCAGTGCAAATTTAATAAAGCGCCAAATTGTACAAAATTCAACCAACGCTTTCAAATCTGAATACTTTGCTAAGCCCGCTGCATGTTGCATTCAGGCTTAGTAAAATACATCAGGGACGAAAAAAGGGCGCTAAGGCCCTTCTTTCATGTCACAGTGCCCGAATTAACGAGTACGTGCGCACAGCTCTTCTTCAGTGAAGAAGTAAGCGATTTCACGTGCAGCAGACTCTGGAGCGTCTGAACCGTGTACCGCATTTTCGTCGATGCTGTCAGCGTAATCAGCACGTAGCGTACCCGCTAGCGCTTCAGCTGGGTTAGTAGCACCCATGATTTCGCGGTTTTTACGGATTGCATCTTCACCTTCAAGTACCTGAACCATTACAGGACCAGATGTCATGAACTCAACCAAAGCACCGAAGAAAGGACGCTCTTTGTGCTCAGCGTAGAAACCTTCCGCTTTCTCTTGAGAAAGGTGGATCATTTTAGCTGCAACGATCTTCAGACCAGCAGACTCGAAACGGTTGTAGATTGCACCGATGTGGTTTTTAGCTACCGCATCAGGCTTAACGATTGAAAAAGTACGCTCTAAAGCCATCTTTTTTGCTCCAAAATGAAATTAATGAATTTATACGGGCGCGAATTATACGCGTTTTAGATGTAAAAACCTACTATTTCCGTCCCGCTTTGATTTTGTGTGAAACGCAACCTGCCATTACAGCATCTGATTCAGCTATCCCGCAGATCCGGGAAAACCTGATCCAGGTCAAATCATTCTGACAAACCTTGCCCTATACTGCGCCGCTTTTTGATTTAACCCAATTGTCCAAGTACTTGTACTACTTTGAAGTACAGGCAAAACTGGCGATTGATTTACCCCAACAGCTGACCCGTAATCAGTTCAATGTATGAGGTTTGAGATGTTTGTACCTGAGCTCCTTTCACCCGCAGGTAGTTTAAAGAATATGCGTTACGCTTTTGCGTATGGTGCCGATGCCGTTTATGCCGGCCAGCCACGCTATAGCCTGCGCGTGCGTAACAATGAATTCGATCTGGCCAATCTCGAAATTGGCATCAACGAAGCCCACCAGCAAAATAAAAAGCTGTATGTGGTGTCTAACATTGCCCCGCATAACGGCAAGGTGAAAACCTACCTGCGTGATATTGAGCCCGTCATTGCCATGCAACCGGATGCACTGATCATGTCAGATCCCGGACTCATTATGCTGGTACGTGAAAAATGGCCCGACATGCCCATCCATTTGTCCGTTCAGGCCAACGCTGTTAACTATGCCGCCGTACAATTCTGGGCAAAACAAGGGATCGAGCGCGTGATCCTGTCACGGGAACTGTCACTGGAAGAAATTGCCGAAATCCGCACTTTGTGCCCGAATACCGAATTAGAAGTGTTCGTACATGGTGCACTGTGCATGGCTTACTCCGGGCGCTGTCTGCTGTCAGGCTACATCAATAAACGCGACCCAAACCAGGGCACCTGTACCAATGCCTGTCGCTGGAGTTACGATGTTAAGCCTGGACAAGAAACGGCAACGGGCGATGTAGTGCATAAAATTGACCCTCATCAGGTAATCCCAACCCTGGGAGACGGACAGCCCACTGATCAGGTGTTTATGCTCGAAGAGCAAGGTCGTCCGGGAGAATATATGCCAGCATTTGAAGATGAGCATGGCACTTATATCATGAACTCCAAGGATCTACGTGCCGTACAATATGTTGACCAGCTGACCAAGATGGGGGTGCACAGTCTGAAAATAGAGGGCCGTACTAAATCTTTTTACTATGTTGCCAGAACCGCGCAGGTGTATCGTCGTGCCATTGACGATGCCGTCGCTGGCAAACCTTTCGATCCTTCATTGATGCGTACACTGGAAAATCTGGCACACCGGGGTTATACCGAAGGCTTCCTGAAACGCCATGCGCACCAGGAATACCAAAACTACGACTATGGCCACTCCGTGTCGGATCAACAGCAGTTTGTTGGTGAGATTTTGGGCCGTCACGACAATGGCCTGGTGGAAATTGACGTCAAAAACAAATTCTGTACCGGTCACAGCCTGGAGCTCATGACGCCCCAGGGCAATATCAGCTTTACTCTGGAGCACATGGAAAACAAAAAAGGCGAGCTGATCAGCGATGCCAAGGGCTCTGGCCACATAGTTAAAATTCCACTGCCTGAAGACATTGACCTCAATCATGCCATTTTGATGCGTAATCTGGGTGCCCAGGAAGACACCCGTAACCCGTTTAAAAAAGCCTGAGCTGGTCAAAACGGAGCGTGAACAATGGCGTTACTGATCAACAGTAAATGTATTAACTGCGATATGTGTGACCCGGAATGTCCTAACCAGGCCATTTATATGGGTGAAAAAATCTACCAGATAGACCCGGAAAAATGTACCGAATGTGTTGGGCACTATGACCAGCCAACCTGTGTGAGCGTCTGCCCGATAGATTGTATTAAGCCCGACCCTGCACATCGCGAAAGCCTCGATACCCTGGCCGAGAAGTACCTTAAGCTTACCGGTCAGAACTGAACCCAGAAAAAGCGCCCGACGGCGCTTTTTCTTTTCCCAACCCCCTGTTATTACTCGCAGACAGTAAACTCAAACAGCCATGTCCATCGTATTACATTGTGGTTAATCGAGTACAGTTCGATTGCAAAACCCAAGGGCTGTGCCAGACTTGCTTAGATATCCGACTCTTAAACAGGGAGCTTTTATGCCTGGCTGCAAAACATGTCGTTGCCATACCGATTATCACATGGATATTACCATGGCGATGCAACCAATCGTGGACCTGCGCAGCCGACAAGTTTACGCCTATGAAGCCTTGGTCAGAGGGACACAGGGACAATCAGCCGGGCAAGTGCTATCCCAGGTAACGGAAGACAGTAAATATTATTTCGATCAACTGTGCCGCACAACCGCCATTGAGATGATGGCCAAACTCAGCGACACCGCCAAACTGTCTATCAACTTTTTACCCAACGCCATTTACGACCCCCAAACCTGCTTACGTAAAACGCTCGAAGCCGCCGACCAATTCAATCTGGCCAAAGAGCGCATTATTTTCGAAGTCTCGGAGCAGGAGCATCTGACCGATCCTGACAAACTCATCGACATTGCTAATACCTACAATAAAAATGGCTTTAAAGTTGCGCTGGACGATTTTGGTGCCGGTTACGCTGGCATTGAAGTACTGCATCGTTTTCAGCCCGATATCATCAAGCTCGATATTGCGCTGATCAATGGGATAGCAAAGGACCCGGTTAAGCAGGCCATTGTAGACGGTGTGTGCCTGATGGCGCGCCGGTTGAATATCGACTTAGTAGTAGAAGGCGTTGAAACCGAAGACGATTATAGGTGCCTGTGCGATTTAGGCGTTTACCTGATGCAAGGTTATTTATTTGCCAAGCCAGTGGTTGCCACTTTGCCCCAACCGAGCTTTCCCACATCGCCGTAATACGCTCCAAGTAAGGACGACTCACATGGAAACCAACAGCTTTGAATCTTTTTTTCATGATGCCTACATGCCACACGGGCATTGTTACTTGTGGCAACCTCATTTGCTATGGGGTAATGTCATCTCCGATTTACTGATTGCCACCGCTTACTTCTCAATCCCCATCGCAATCATGATTTTTGCCAAAAAGCGGCCGGATGTTGGCGGGCACTGGCTGTTTGTGTTGTTTTCAAGCTTTATCCTGCTGTGTGGACTGACCCATTTGATAGGCATTTATACCGTCTGGCAAGGCGCATATGGCATGCATGCCCTCGCCAAAATGGCCACTGCGCTAGTCTCTATCACCACCGCCGTGTACATGTTTCGCCTGATCCCCAGTGCAGTTGCCATTCCTACCCCGAATCAACTTCAGGGCGTGTCCCGTAAGCTCGATAAAGTCACTCAGGAAAAGTACCGGCTGGACTCCAAGCTGGCTGAGCACGAGTTGACCCATTTTATTCTCAATACCCTGCCCGCAAGTATTGTCGTACTCGATGACACATTTAGGATCACGCAGTGTAACCCCCACTTCCTCAAGACCTTAGGCCTCAAAGACAATCAGCCAAACGGGCAGTCCCTGAGCGAATTAATCGAGTTCAGCGACCCCTTTACCACCATAGACACATTGGCCCACAAGTTAAGTAATGCTGACACAGCTGAGCTGGCGACTTTGTGCCACATCAAAGTGGAAAAAAAACCCGCTATTCCGATGGAAATGAAACTCGTTAAAGCACAGTTTGAAGAACAAAGTGTGGTGCTGGCGCTGTTTAATAACCTGAGTACCCTGAAAAGTACCGAGCGGGCACTCAAAGAATCTGATAAAAAAATGCGTCGGGCTGTCAATGCCACCGCCGATGGTATCTGGGAATGGAATGTGGTTACCGGCGAGGTCAGTTACTCGCCCAGACTGATGGCCATGATAGGTAAAGCCAATATCGAACACCCAAGCTATGAAGATTGGTATGAGCATATTCACCCGGAGCATCGTTTACGAGTGGAACAGGCCATTGAACAGCATTTCCAAAGCAAAGAGCAATATCAGGTGGAATACCAGGGCCGCAACGAACATGGCGAATTTAGCTGGTTTCTTGCCGTGGGCAACAGCCAGTTTGATGAGCAAGGCAAACCTCTGTTAATGTCCGGTGCACTGCGCAACATCGAGTCCAGCAAAATACTGGAACGCCAGATCAGTGAAAAAACCAACATTTTAAACGCCATTTATAATGGTGCCAGCCAGGCCATTTGGCTGTTACAGGTCGAATCGGATGGCGACTTTACCTTTTTAGAGTTTAACCCGACCGCCTGTCAGCGGGCCTCCATTAAGCTTGAAGGCATTCAGTTCAAGCGCCTGTCAGAACTGCGCGGTAAAATGTTTGATGATCAGATCCTTGATCACATTCAGGATAACTATCAGACCTGTTGCGAGCTCAAAAAGCCACTGGAATATATTGAGATGTTACCTACCCATGACCAGGAGCTCTGGTATCAGACAACACTTTACCCGCTGCTCAACAGCGAGGGAAAAGTTACTAAGCTGGTTGGCACCGCCATTGACATCACAGCACGCAAATACGCCGAAACCGAGCTGCAGGAAAGCCAGCAATTTTTGCAGCGCATCATAGACTCCGCCGTATGCGGTTTATACTTGTATGATTTGAAGCAGCAGGCCAATGTGAAAATTAATCGCAGATACACACACCTGCTTGGCTATACCTTGCAGGAGCTGGAAAATTGTCACTTCATGAACCTGTTTCACCCGCAAGAACACGCACTGCTAGATGCACACATGAAAGAAGTCAGCGCCAGCCAGAATGGAGACTTAATCCCGCTCACCTATCGCTTTATGCACAAACAAGGTCACTGGGTTTGGTGCTATTCACTAGACACCATAGTCACCCGCGATGAACAGGGTGAACCTGAGCTCATGTTGGGTACTTTTGTAGATATCACGGAGCAAACCAATTTACAGAGTGAATTACAAGAGTCTCAAGCTGACCTGGCATATTTTGCATCTATTGTTTCGCGCGATGTGCACGAACCACTGAGTAAAATTGCTGTGCTTTGTGACAGTTTATCCCAGCATTTGGCACAGACTCTGAAAACAAACGACAAGGCCGCTTTAGAAGTAGGCCAGATCCTAGATACAACCGAGCGCATGCGTACCGTGATACCGGAACTACTCACACTATCCCGACTGCATGAACATCAGTTAACACTTACTCGGGTTTCCCTCAACAGCCTGATCGCAAAAGCCTGTGACCAGCTGAGTAATAATATTGCAGCAAGTCACGCACAAATTATGTGTGACACACCGGATTGCGAGCTGCAAGTCGATGACACTTTGTTTATTCAGGTCTGGCAAAATTTAATTGCCAACAGCATTCAGTTTTGTGATGACAATCACACCCCCAGCGTGCGGATCAGTGCTGAGCACGAAGGTGAAACTATCATCCTACACTATCAGGATAATGGCATCGGCATACCGCAGCAGCTCAGTCAACAAACCTTTACTTCCAACCACAGCCCCAACGGCAACAGTCATAATGGCGACAGCCTTAATGGCAGCGGGGTTAGTCTGTCTCTGTGTAAAAAGATAATCAATCTGCACAACGGGCAAATTACGTGTATCGACAACGCACAGGGCGGTACACATTTATTGATAACACTTAAACAGCCAGAGGAATAATGGAGATCGTTTTAGCACAAGGTGATCAAGCTGACATACACTTCTGTTGGCCACACAGCCTCAGGAGACTTATGTCACGGTATTAAACAAGGGTGCTGAGTTTATTAAATTGGGCGGATAAAACCATTTATCACGCCAAGCCTCGGATGCTATTTTTTACTTGCTCAACACTTGCCTGCCTGAACTCTGCTACAAAGCTAATAACCACTCATGTAGTGGGTCAACATCTGGTGCTCTATTACCACAACGACAATGATACTTGTCAGCAACCAGTCCACCTCCCTATAAATGAAATAAAAATGTAAACAATAAGAAACAAAAGCGAATTACAGAGCAAAAACTCAAATTGTACATTTATTAAACAAAAGGATATACCTGACTGTGCACTCACCTTAATAAGGATACAACATGAAAACACTACAATACGCGGTACTAGCGGCCGGACTGGCCCACATATCTGTGCATGCGCAAGGTCAGCATCATGACGAAACAGCCTTTCAGATCAGCGGAAACCCACTGATGAAACATGCGCTCACGCCCCTGCTCAACATAGACACGCAGCAATTCCTGTTCAGCAATACACTCCAGCAAACAGACTGGGAAAGCACGCTGGCAACCCATGCACCACATTTACAGGACCAACTGGAAACCCTGTTGCACTGGGCGGGTCATGCCAGTATCAACCCCAAGCTATTGCTCGCGTTGATGGAACAGCACAGTCAGCTGCTCTCCGCACCGACACCTGAAGCATTTGAAAGACCCTTCGGTATGTTGGTGACGCAATCCGGATTTTCAGCACAACTGGAAGCACTCACCCATACACTGTCACAGCACTTCTATGCTTACGAACAGTGGCAAGGTCAGCAACGCAATCGGGTGCAGCATACAGTGTCTGACCAAGTCCACAGTCAGGCGCTCACAGTCACACCCGCCACCTTTGCATTGAGTGCGGTGCTGGATGATGCTAAAGCCCTTGCTCAGGTGGCCGGACGGTACCAATCCTACTTTGGCGATGCGTTACTCAATCCCGCAGCTCGCTTAGCAACGCCGGATGTTGCATCCGCCACCATCAGTAATAATTTTTATCTTAATTTCCCCTGGCCGTCAGGCTATGCCTGGTACAGTGGCGGTGCTCATTCCAATACCGGCTCGGGCTACCCCTACTCATCGCTGGATTTCAACAATGACTCTGGTGGCTGGGGGTCAAATACTCCCTGGGTTCAGGCAGCGCATGGGGGTACTGTGACACGTTATTCACGCTGTAACATCCGGATTACGCACCCCAGTGGCTATGCCACACAGTATTACCACATGGATGCGCTTCAGTATCAAACCGGTGATGTGATCAATGCCGGAGCCTGGCTAGGTCGATATGCCAATGACTACAACACAGCACTGTGTCAGGGCGGTCAGTCCAGCGGACCCCATTTACACTTTTCCCTGTTATATAACGGGCGCTTCATTTCTTTGCATAACGCCTATATCAGTGGTTATCGGGTCGATGTTGGCAACTACAATTACGACGACAATTGCAACCGTTTTTACTTTGAGCGTAATGGCTATCGTACCTGTGCCTGGCGTGCACTCTACCGATAAACCTGCGCCTCGAAAGGTGGTCAGGATAGTCGCCTGATCACCTGCCCATCATGCCATCCCGACCAAATACACACTCAATATGGCTTCTTTCATCTTTAGATAAGAGTCGCTCACACACTCGTTGCTTTGACTGTGACAAATGGAATGTTCCAATACGACATACAGATCCGGTCAGTTCCAAAAATTGAAAATAAGTACTAAACATCTTGTAAAAAATATGTATATTTAGGTTAACGGAACAACAAAAGGACAATCGATATAATGATGTATTCAGACAATCAAACGCGTGGTGCTCTGTTCGTCCTGACAGACCAAAAGACCAACACGCTAAGTCAGGATTTCCTCATGTTTGTCAAAATGCTTGAGGCTTGCGGTAACAATATCAAGGTCGATACCCGCCTGCCAATCACTGAGCACAGAGCGCACTACCAGCTGTTTCTGGTCGATGTCAGCCATCGCGAATGCCGCGATTTACTCAGCGCGCAGCTCAGGGCTTTAGCACAACATCACAGCGTCTTATTATTTAATGCCTGCCCGGATACCCTGGATGAACAAACCGCACTGCTTGCCAATGTCAAAGGTGTGCTCTATCAGGGCGCTTCGCCGGAAAGCCAGTTCAAAGGCATTCAGCGTGTACTGGGCGGCGAGTTGTGGTTTGGCAGAGGGGCCATTTCGCTGGCCTTCAGCGCGCTGATGCAGCGCCTGCCGCAGGCACTGCCGGGGCTATCAGACGAGCAAAGAGACATCACGCTGGCCTCACTCACTAAACGCGAAAAGTCGGTGATCAGATTACTCGCTGATGGGGCCAAAAACGACGATATTGCTGATTCTCTGAATATCAGTAGTCATACCGTCAAAACCCATATTTACAGCGCGTTTAAAAAGACCAACTCGCGCAATCGGATTGAGCTGGCCAACTGGGCACAGCAGCACATCCCCTTCGGTGGACTGGCCAATTAACCCGCCTGCTGCTCAGGTTTAGCAGCCCACACACCTTTTTCGAGGCCCTGATGCACTAACAACGTCAGGGCTTTTTCAATCGCCTGAGTCACACAAATATGCATGGGCTCATTTTCACTGTATCCGGCTTCCGCTTCGGCCAGACGTTTATAGCTGACATAACGAAAGAACCCTGCTCGCATTTCCTTTGACAGCACTTTTTTGCTGGTCGCAACCGACAACAAAACCTGGCCCGTACGCACATCCACCGCGCGCAGGTAAATGCTAATGGTGTCTTCGCGATATAGCTCAGATGCGCCAATCCCAAAGTACTCCATCCCCATACCGCCGGTTTTGATATTGGCATCATAACTAATAATCCCCCCCTCAAAGATCAGCTTGGCATGCGTCAGTGGTGGCAGGCTGTTTGCATTTTCCTGGTCCTGCATTGCCGCCCGGGTGATCTTACGCTCGGTCAGCAGGTTTTGCAGTCCCTCACGTTCAATGGGAATGAACCAATCCGTTTCATGCAGCGCCTGCATCAGAATTGAGTTGGCCCCTTGGGTCACTGCTGTCGAAAATGAGCTGACGTTTTCCTGGGGTTTATATTGTCCGGTCTGGTCTCTAAATGAATACACAGAAACCGGGATTGGGCCGCGTGGCGTTGGCAATGCTTTTAACTCGCTGAAGACCTCAGTGGCTGCCAGCGGCTGTGCTTTCGCCATAGGCGGTGGCAATACAGGGATACTGCTACAGGCACTCAACAGTAGCATAAAACAGGTAATACTCAGGTACTTCATCAACCAAACCTCGGCACTTCCAGTGTTGTAATGTCACCCGTCAGTGTGTTGGTGATCTGTACTGTGATGGAATCCGGTGTACTGGTGATCACCTGAATTTCATAATCCCCACTCATAAACGTTGAGTCTTTATCGAAAATACTGTCTTCAACTTCATCACCAAAAGCCGTGGAAGTAATTTCCCTGACCATGCGATTCAGGTAAGTTCGCTCCAGCGACTCCTGGAATCGGTCGCCGTAAGACTTTTCAATCACTGGCGCACGGTGTTTATTTTGTGCCTGTGCCTTATTTAATAGCATGTTGGCATTGAGAGGGTTGCCGCCAAACGACGGATTAATGGGCTTATAAACCAATTCAGTCGCATGCAGCGACAAACTGCATAGTGCCCCCAAGCAACCTAGTATTGTTGTTTTCATTGTTACCACCCGCTTGTTGCTAAATCTGGAGAGTGTTGTTGATGCTGTGCGCTGGCCATGGCATCCATAATGGCAAATAACGCTGCCTCGACGCGCTCTTTTAACGGCCCGCCGCGACGTCCCATCGCTGTGGCATAGACCAGCTGGTTGTTCATAAATACCTGTAACCGCGTACCTGCGCGCGGCAACACGGTTTCTTTAATGGTGATATTTACACCTGCTGTTGCGGGTACGTCACGCCACAACTGCGAAAAATCGAAATAAAATTGATAGCCAAAACGGCTGATACTCTGGTCAATAACCAGTCCTCCCAGCTCGACCTCCTCATCGGCGCCTTGACTATGTGGTATCACGCTCAAAAGCAAAATACCGAAAATAAATAGTGTATGTTTCATAACGACAACGTTGGCCACAAAACCACCTGGCTTTGCGGCCACTTTGATTACTGCTGAGTCACAGTCGCGACGTTATAGTCACCGACCTGAGTAATATTCACAGTCTGGCCATTACCACTCACACCGCCTTCAACCAGGTTGCCAAAGCCGTCCTGATTAATCTGGATGTTGTTGTCACTGCCATTAACCACGAACGCCCCTGAGCCAACACCAGCAACGAAGTTCGCACCACCGGTTTGTTCAATGGCGATGTCATTGCCACTGCCTTCAAGCATCAGGTCGATGGCATTCAGCTCACCACTTTGTACCAAATCGAGCTGATTCAGCCCACTTTCCGCCACAGAGGCCAGTGTCACGGATACACCGTTACTGTCGCCTGTTTGCGCAACATTCAGCATGTTATTGTTACTACTCAGAGTGTTATCTGGATGCGATGACTGCAGCACAACCTCGTTATTATCACCATTTTGGATAACGCCGACTTCACTCCCATTGCTGTTAAATTTCGCAATGTGTAGTTCATTATTGTCACCCAGCTGCAAAGTGCTGTACTCATTGTCATCACCCACGGCACCCAAATAAGCTTGGTTGTCGTTACCACGCTGCTGCGCATCGAAGTCGTTATCATTGCCAACTACGTCGAACGTAGTCTGATTGTTATCTCCCAGCTGTGCCACAGTGACATAGTTGCTGTCACCGCTGAACAGAGTGGACGTCATGCGGTTATCATTGCCTTCCTGCTCCAGGTCAACCCGATTGCTTTCACCCTGCAGTTCAGCCATATCAACCCGATTACTATTGCCCGCGCTTTGCTCAACTCGCAGCTCGTTATCGTTGCCTGTCAGCACATCAATAGTAAACTTGTTGTAGTTCCCTTCCTGAGAAAGTGCCAGGTCATTGTCATTACCCTGCAGCAGAGTCAGATTCAGCTCGTTATAGACACCATTTTGATCGACCTCAATGCTATTCTGATCGCCCTGTACGCGGTCAATATTCACTTCACCCCAGGAGCCCAGCTGAGAAGCAACAACCTGGTTATTGTTACCCTCCATGTCAGTATTGTAGAACCAATGACCACCACTGCTTTGCTCAACATGAATGTGGTTGCCATCACCATTAATGGTATTCGTCACTTCATTGTTGATACCAAGGTAGCCTACACCGCGCTGAGTGATGTTTAAGTTATTGTCATTACCGTTGAGCTCCGTCAGTGCGCCATTGCTCTCGCCATCCTGACTATATTCCTGCGTATTGCCATCGCCCACGACGGTTGCTTTGGTCAGATTACCTGTGCCCGCCTGTGCAACTGTGGTGGTATTGCTATCTCCGGCAACTGACAAGTCACTGACATTGGACTCGCCTTGCTGTGAACTGGTTAGTACATTACCCGCGCCGCTATTAGAGCGCTGAGTTACCGTAAGTGTGTTTCCCGTGTTGTCAATTTGGATTAACTGTGACAACTCAGACGTTGAAGCCGCTTTTGCTTCTGCGTCAGCTGCCTGTGCCACGCTGGCACCAGATAAAGCCAGTGCAATTGCACAGCAGGTCAGTGATTTTGAAAATTTCACCTGGTTCTCCTTAGAGTTATTAATCGTTTTCGCAATGATTTCCTTCAACTCGCACCGCGTGATTGTCTTTATATATGCGTATCGCCTTAGTGGAGGTTGCCAACTCCTGACCTATACGCAGACGCGGTACTGTGTTTAAACCGGGTTATCTTCCGCTTCCCTTGTTATAACCAAAGCCCAATGGGGCCGCTGTCATCAATCAGGGTCACGTTCATACTCGCTTAGCCATCAAAGCCTGAGTCCGCAGTCCTGCTTCTGGCTGGACAGTTTTGCACGTTATTTTTTCGGACTCGTGTAGTCACTCTAGAGTCTCGTATCGATCAGGGAAATTAGAAATAATTTGGAATCTTATAACTTCATAAAATTCATAAAGTTAAAGGCAAAAACATTGATTTACCGATATTAATACTCGGTAATCTCACAAAATAGTATGAGTTACAGAATCGTTAACCACAGGCCAAGAATATCACAAAAAAGTATGGTTAATTCTAAGCACAACCCATCCTACCTATAAAAAAGTTGGATTTTAACGACGTAAACTCATTTTAAAATTGCATCCCTAATTCAGGCTGTTTTAGCGTGACCTGAGTTGCCAAACCGAGTTATCGACCGCCAGCCTGAAGGCTTGGCGGATCACACATCATGCCACTTAGTCGAGCACACACCATGGCCTCATGGTCAATAACTCAACTAAATATCTAGGACAAATGATGAAATTAAAACTTTCTGCCTTAACAATGGCATTACTGCCAGTTTTCAGTGGCGCAGCACAAGCTGCAGTACAAATCACAGCAACAGAAAAAACCAATGACAACAGCGTGATGGTGGTCTTCAAACAGGATGCGTCCAGCGCATTGAGAGCACAAGCCCGTAACCTGGTAAAAGCCCGTATCTCAGACAACAACGCCGATGAAGTCGATGATCGTTACAAGCACGTTTTGGCGGGCCGCCTGGCGAACTTCAAACTGGATGGGATCGGTAGCAAAGAAGCCATTGCTAAGCTGGCGAAGCACCCAGCAGTAGAATACGTTGAGCCTGATTATCAGGTGAAAGCACTGGGCATTCCGGATGATGCACGCTTTGACGAGCTTTGGGGCCTGCATAACACAGGTCAAACTGGCGGTGTTGAAGATGCCGACATCGATGCCCCTGAAGCCTGGGATATCAGCATTGGTTCACGTGACGTGATCGTTGGGGTTATCGACACAGGCGTTGACTATACGCACCCGGATCTGGTGGCGAACATGTGGCAAAACCCGGGAGAAATTCCGGGAGACGGCATCGATAACGACAACAATGGCTACATTGATGACATTTACGGTGTGAATGCCATTACAGGTTCTGGCGATCCGATGGATGATCAGGGCCATGGTACACACGTGTCAGGTACCATAGGCGCTACAGGTAACGATGCCACCGGCGTCGTCGGGGTAAACCAGGAAGTCTCAATCGTTGGCTGTAAGTTCCTCAACTCTTCGGGCAGTGGGTCAACCTCAGATGCCATCGAATGTATTGATTACATGGTATCACTGAAGCAAGCAGGTCATAACGTCCGCGTTCTGAATAACAGCTGGGGTGGTGGCGGTTTCAGTCAGACATTAGCAGATGCCATTACCGCCAGTGAAAATGCCGATATCCTGTTTGTCGCAGCAGCTGGTAACGGTGCAGTTGACAACGACAGCAATCCACACTACCCATCAAGCTATGAGCATGACAGTGTTTTCTCAATTGCTTCAACCACGGACAACGACACAATGTCATCGTTCTCACAGTGGGGCCTGGCTTCTGTAGACATGGGTGCACCTGGTAGCGCTATTCTGTCAACTGTACCAGGCGGCGGCTACAGCAGCTTCTCTGGTACGTCAATGGCGACCCCCCATGTTGCCGGCGTTGCCGCGTTAGTTCTATCGATTGACCCGACACTGGATGCAATTTCTCTGAAAAACCTGCTGATGCAAAGCGGTGATGCCAATGCAGCACTGGATGGCAAAACAGTAGCCGGTACGCGTCTGAACGCACATCAGGCCCTGATCGATGCAGATCCGGCACCCGGCTTCAGAATGGGCGTCACGCCAGGTGCCCAGGAGATCACCGCAGGTGAAACTGCCAGCTATGAATTCAGCTTCACTTCAGTGGCCGACTGGCAGGGCGACATTGCACTGACCCTGGATAGCCCGCTACCTGGTGCCGTGTTATCACAAAGCACTGTCACTCCGGGTAACACAGTGACACTAACAGTGCCTACCACTGCAGATACTCAATGGGGCAACTACAGCTTCACCGTTAACGCTACCTCTGGCGATTTGTCAGACAGCAAATCTGTTAACCTGTCTGTATTGCCGCAAGGCCTGAGCGACTTCAGCTATGACAATACAACCGCAGTTGATATTCCTGACAACGACGCCACAGGCATCAGCTCAGTCATCACGGTTGCTGACGACATCACCATTTTCGACAGCAACACCCTGGTGGATATCACTCACACTTATATCGGCGATCTGCTGGTGACCCTGACTTCTCCAGCGGGTACTTCAGTGACATTACACAACCGTGCCGGTGGTAGCGCTGATAACCTGGTTGAGACCTTCAATTCTGCGGCCTTCAACGGTGAAGCTGCACGTGGTGACTGGACACTGAATGTATCGGATAACGCCGGTGTAGATACCGGCACACTGAACAGCTGGACGCTGACACTGACCGGTCTGGGTGAGGTGTCTGCACAGCCACCTGTGGCAGGTTTCAGCTTTGAGAAAAATGGCCTGAGCGTCGCCTTTACTGACAGCAGCACCGATGCCAACAATGACATCGTCAGCTGGCAGTGGGACTTCGGTGATGGCAATAGCAGCGCAGATGCAAACCCAACTCATATCTACACAGCATCAGGCACTTACTCAGCGACCCTCACAGTCACTGACAGTGAAGGTAACAGCAACAGTACCACGCAGGAAGTCACCGTAAGCTCAGATGATATTGCGCTGGAAGTCGTGCGTACTAATAAGTCACGCCTGGGCTTCTATCGGGTATCACTCTCCTGGTCTGGCAGTAGCGCTGAGCAGGTTGATGTCTACCGCGATGGTGCTCTATTACGCACAGTAAATAACTCAGGTCAGTTCCGAGATTTCGGTCGTGATCCGGCGGTCAGCGGCTTCACTTACAAAATCTGTCAGTCAAGTGATATCTGCTCAAACGAAGTGAGTGTGAGTTTCCAGTAATCTGGTTCGAGTAACCTCGTTCCAGTGATCTGGTTTGCTTAATCAAATCCAGATTTGGTAACGACAAGGGCCGCAGTAAACTGCGGCCTTTTTATGTCTGTTACTGTCGGCAAGTTTGTTTAATGATGTCAGTTTGTCTGGCAATTTCAGGACCGTTTTTTTCGCCTTTGGCCACCGCCAGATCGACCTTAGCGTTATTACACTTATCCCTGAGCTCTTTATCCATCAGATAAACCTGATCCCGCTGTGCCTGAGCCAACCCCTCAGCCCCATTGTATGCCTGCCGCTCCTCGGGCGCTTTGTCTTGCTCTTAGGGCGCAGGCTGGGATACCTGGCAACCAGCCAATGTGACTAAACATAACCCAATGAATAACCTTTGCTTTTTCATATTATTACTTCCTGATATGACGAGGCTAAGATGGTATCACATGGATTAATAAAAGGAACAAATCAGAACAAGGACATATCACTCAAGGGTATCTGCGGCGTCCGACACCTCATACAACTCCAATGGTAACCCATCCGGGTCAGCAAAAAAGCAAAAGCGTTGTTGGGTATACGGGTCAAGGCGAATGGGCTCACAATTCACCCCTTGCTCGACGAGAGCATGACGCGCAGCTTCTATGTTAGTGACGGACAAAGCAAGATGGCGCAACCCTTGTGCTTCAGGGTAACTCGGCCGTGCTGGTGCCGAGGCAAAGTGAAACAGCTCAATCTGGGTGCCATCAGGCAGTGCCAAATCCAGCTTATAGCTCTCACGCCCGGGTTGATAATTCTCTGCAATGACCCGACACCCTATCACATCAGTATAAAACGCTTTTGATACGGCATAATCTGAGCAAATAATCGCGACATGGTGCACACGCTGAATGTAATTAGCAAGCATACGTTTTTATTACGAAAAAAGTAAAACTGTACTGTGCCGTATCCAGTCAGGCATGTCCACCTGTGCGCCTCTCTAACTCTGCCTGAGTGCCTCAGCGGGGGGCGCCTGGAGCTGCCGGGAAACTGGCAGCAAGGTTGCCAGTAACACCAGCATCACAATAAACGCGGGTATCCCGAGCAGCGCCCAAACATAACTGTTCGGGTCAATGTTCATGGCCCCGGCAAGCTGCGCGCTTAGCCACAATGCCGCGCCTATCCCCAGTGTTAAGCCCACTGCCAACTGCCACAGTGCCTGCCTGACAAACAAAAGCACGACTTGCCCTTCCGGTACGCCGAGCGCACGGCGCGTGGCAATCTCCTGACTGCGTAAAGCAATACTATTGGCTGCCATCGCATAAATACCACTGGCCGCTAAAAACAACGCCACCAGCCCGCCAACCAAAAATATCTGATTGAGTGCTGCCATCAGCAATAGCGGCTGCTTAATAAGGCTTTGATAACTTTGAATATCATGTACCGTTGCATCGGCATCTAAATCAATAATGGCCTGACGCAATGCGGCAATAGCCTGTGATTGCTCGCCACGGTAGTGCATCACCAGGTTCATTCGCCAGGGCCTTAGGTCCATCAGCCCATAGCCGGTATGCCGGGCACTGGTTGCATCCGTTGTCGGACCGTGAACACTGTCAGACACCACCCCCACAATGGTGCGCCATTCGGTGTGCCAGCCTTCACCATTGAGTGTTCTCACGCGCTGGCCCAGAGCATTCCCCTCAGGAAACAACTCGCGTGCCATGGCAGCATTAATGATCACCACAGAGCCTTGTTCACGCAATTCACGACTATCCACAGCCAGGTCGCTCAGGTTAAAATCACGCCCTTCAAGCAGCTGCATACCCACGGTACGCCAGGCATCCCGACTAACCAACTCAAAATTCCACATTGGATTGTCACTGAACACAGGTTCCGCCCGTCCCTGAATTTCAAAGTGAGAGGTCCCGCCTCCGGTACCCGGCAGACTGCTAAAATACGCCACGCTGTTGATCTGAGGATGTTGCTCTAACTTTGCTTTGAGCCCATAGTAAAAATCATTGCGCTTTTTCCTTGCCTCAGGTGCACCACCGTTCCAGCGATAGCTGCCCCAGGCCAGGCGCACCGATGCCGTTAAACGCTGCTCAGTTTGCACACCATAATCAGCCTGCTGTGCCGCCAGACTGCTGCCCAATAACATGGCTGCAATGGCCAACACCACACAAGATAAAGCAATCTCAGCGACAACCAGTGCCTGATTGACCCGCCCGGCTCGTTTACTCACCGCACCGCGTGTACCATCACGTAAAATACCATTAATATCGCCTTGCAAAGCACGCCACGCCGGGATCAACCCGGTGATCACTATCATCATCACCACAGCGAGTATCAGCATCCAGACCTCGTCGGATGAGATACTAAGCGTCCACCAGAAAGGCCGTGCGCCACTCATGGCAAATATCTCTTCAAAGGCCAGATTGGTCAGGGCAATTCCCCAGTGTGCCAGCCCCAACGCCAGCAACCCACCCAGACAGCAAATCAGAGTACTTTCCCACATCATTTGTAACACCAGGCGATGCTGTGGCACGCCGAGCGCAACCCGAATTGCCACATCCCGGATCTGTTCATTCACCCGGGCCAGTAACAGGTTACCCACATTGATACAGGTCAGCATTAAGATCAGCAGCACCACCAGGATCATCGCCACTAAAATCGCGTAATGTTGATACAACACATCAACGCTGAGTTTGAACGGGATCGCCTGGAGATATCCCCCTGCCACATCCGCACGCCAGGCAAATTCCTGCGGTAAAGCCTGTAGTTGACGCTGTAACAGCGTGGCCAGTTCGTGCTGGAACTGCGTCAAAGTCACATCGGGCTTCAGCCGGGCAACCGCCTGCAAAGCGCCCCGGTTTGATGGGTTAGCTGGCTCAAGGCGAGTCTGCGTCATGATTTGCCACACCTGTGCCCGAGCTGGAAAGGCAAACCCGGGTGGCATCACACCGATCACCTGCTTGGGGATTGCTTCTACCTGGATCATCCGGCCTATGATAGTTTCATCGCCGTCAAACACCTGCTGCCAGATATCATGACTCAGTACCACCACGGATTGCGCCCCATCTTGCTGATCAGCTGGGCTAAAACTACGACCGAGCAGAGGCTGCACACCGGCGACTTCAAACAAATTCCACTGCGCATAGGTCAGGTGCACTTTATGGGAGATGGCTTCATTGCCCTGCCTGCCCACAGTGCGCACAGCCGACTCATACAGGCTCATATTCTGTAACAACATGCTGTCGGCCTGGACCTGATTAAGATGATAGGGATCAACCCGCTGACGCGTCCCATGAGCGGCTTTAAACTCACCGGCAATCGCAACCAGGGGCATATCCTGGCCTAGCGTCAGTGGCTTAAAGACAAGCTGCTGCATCAGAGTAAAGGTATATAAAGTCAGGGCCAGGCCCACGGTCACAATCGCCGTGGTGGTCAGGGTGAATAACGGCTTTTTAAGCAGTAGCCGGGCTGCATATCGAATATCTATCCAGGCAGACATAAGGCATTCCTCTCAACAAGTGCAATTCAAACCGCAATGGCTGTGGACGCTTTAGCCGGACTGTCAGACACGATGGTACCATCCTTCATTTCAATGATCCGCCCGGTACGCAAAGCCGACGACATATCATGCGTCACCATGCAAATGGTTGCGCCATTGTGATTGAGCGTGTCAAGCAGCGTCATCACTATCCGGGCATTATTAGAGTCAAGGTTACCTGTGGGCTCATCAGCCAGAATAATGGCTGGTTGGCCGGCAATAGCGCGGGCAATGGCGACACGCTGCTGTTGTCCCCCAGACAGCTGAGCAGGGTAATGGCTGGCTCGATGGCTCATTTCAACCTGCTCCAGCGCCGCAGTGACCCGTTCATGCTGCTCTGCGCGACTGAGATCCGCTCGATAACTCAGCGGCAGGGCGACATTGTCAGCCACACTCAGCTCACTGATTAAATTAAACGCCTGAAAAATAAAGCCGATTTCCTTATTACGGATCCGAGCTCGCTCATGTTTATCGATTTGGGCGGTATTGTGTCCGGCCAACCAGTATGTGCCATTGCTCGGCGTATCCAGCAAGCCCAGCTGGGCGAGTAAGGTCGATTTACCACAACCAGATGGACCAGTAATAGCCAGGTATTCCCCTTTTGAGATAGTAAGATTAATGTTGCTCAGTGCCCAGGTTTCGACATCATCACTGACAAATACTTTGTTTAACTGACTCAGCTCCACCAGACGGTCGCTGCTGTGTTGTTGATGTGACATACTGTGTACTCCGTTAAAAGTGTGATTACTGCAAAGAAGCAAATGACTGCTTGAAACGTACTTCGGCGTGTTGCCAGTGTGAGGTATCAGAGAGGATCACCCGCTCGCCCTCAGCGGCGCCATGTTCAATTTCAATGAACTGACTGGACATGTGGCCAAATGTCAGTGGTCGGCGAAAGGCCTGCTCTCCAGAGTTCTCCAACAAGTAGAGGCTGGCCTGACTAAAGCCACTGGCCATAACCGGCCGCTTCACATACAGGGTGTCCTCAATCGTGGCGATCTCAATCACCCCGTCGACACTCAGCGCCGGGCGTACCTCTTTCGGCAGCTCCCCGCTGAGCGATACCTCCACCAACACCGCACTGTCACTGACCACAGGATCAATACGCTGCACCGTGCCTGTGATCTGACTGGCACGGGTATCCAGAGTCACCGTCTGGCCGAGCTGCACGTCTTTGATCTGGCTTTCAGGAATGCGTAACTCGGCAAAGAACTGATCATTTCTGGCCAACATAGCCAGATTACTGCCCGCCCCAATCTGCTGCCCCGGCTCCAGCGGCATGGCCTGCACTATGCTGTCCATTGTCGCAACCACAGTCAGGCCAGTGACCTGCTGCTCAATCCGCGCGACCCGTTTGCGCAGGCTATTGAGTCTCGCATCACCGGCGCGCAGTTGTGCCGCCAGATTTACACGTCGTTTTTGCAGCCTTTGCTGTTCCAGCGCAAAACGCTGGCGGTACTGAGCAACATTGATCTTGACCTCTTCAAAATCAATCTTAGAGACCGCCACTATCCCCTGCGCCAGCAGCTTTTCTTGTGCCGCTAAAGTCAGCTGAGCGCGCTCCAGACTGAGTTTTTCGTCTACAACGGCAATTTCCTGGTCCAGTAAAGTCGACTCCAGTGCAACTTGTTCGGCATGAGTTTGTGCTTCTAATGCCTGCAGCTCCCAGCGTGCCTGTGCCAGCGCTTCTTCCAGTTCCGGATTGCTCAGCTGCAGTAACACATCGCCCTGTTTTACTTCAGCGCCGGCTTTTTTAAACACTTGCTCGACTCGACCATCGACCGGCGTCGTGATCCAACGGATCTGCGCCGGCACCAGTACGCCACTGCCACGCACCGTCACTTTTAACTCGCCCCGGCGCACTGTATCGATCAGCAAGGGGGCTTTATCTACCAGATTGGACGCGCTAGTATGGTGGTTAAAAAACAGGGTCAGACTGCTCACGACAATCAATCCCATCACGCTCATAACTTTGGCTTTGCGACTCCACAGGGGGCTTTTATTGGTTCTCACTATGTCCATGATGCTTCCTCAAACAGGGCTATGAGCTCTACTTTAGAGTGCGGGAGGGCGTCCAAACAGACTGACTATGTAAAAGAAAACAGCGCAGGTTTTACAAAAGTTTACGTGCACTTTCGCGGCGGGCCCGCTAGCTTTACGCTAAACTGGCCAGCACAAAACAGGGAAATAATAACAAGATGAAACCTACCCTACTGATCGTAGAAGATGAGCCGGCCATCTTACGTGGCCTGACCGACCTGTTTGTTTTTCATGGCTATGAAGTTGACAGTGAAATAGACGGGGCGCAAGGCCTTAAGCGTGCCCAACAGGGCGATTATGCCTGCATTTTATTAGACGTCATGCTGCCATCAATGAACGGCTTTGCAGTCTGTGAAGCACTCAGAAAAACCGCACCGACTCAGCCCATCATAATGCTCACCGCAAAAAGCACCGAGCAGGACATTATCAATGGTCTGAGCCTGGGGGCCGATGATTATGTAGCCAAACCCTTTTCAACCTCGGAACTGGTATTGCGTGTCAACGCACTGGTACGTCGCTCGGGCTGGAACCAGCATGACGGAGAGCTGGTTCTGAGCAAAGACGTCAGCATCAACCCACAATCACTGACCGGCACATCATACCAACAGGACGTTAAATACACGCGTCGTGAGGTCAGCTTACTGAGTTATCTGCTGCGCCAGAATAAGCCTGTCAGCCGTGATGAGCTATTACACCAGGTCTGGGGCTACAAAACCGTGGGGGACATAGATACGCGTACTGTGGATATTCACATCGCCAAACTGCGAAAAAAAATAGAGCAAGACCCGAAATCTCCGCGCCACCTGGTCACCCATCGCGGTGAAGGTTATCAACTGTATATCCAATAACGGCATCACCATGTGGTTTAAAGACAAACACCTTATGACCTATGCACAACGCAAGCAGCAGCTGCGTTGGCAGGCCTGTGCCTTCTTATTGTGCCTGTTAATACCGCTTAGTATTTTGCTCTACTTCGGCTTTGCACAACTTAAACAGAATCAGTTGAGCGAGTATCAGGAACAGGCCCGTAGCCTGATAACCCAAATTGACCGCCAGATGTTTAAACGCCGCTTACTGTCCAGTTCACTGCCTGTCGAGGCATTTGATTATTATCAGCCAGTCTATAACCCACTCACCGAAGAAACGCTGCAAATACCTTCTGTTTTGTCACATCTGGATCCGGCCAGACCAACGGCGACCCGCCCTATTCAGGGACTGGTCGGTTATTTTCAGTTTAATGCGCAAGGCCAGTTCAATAGCCCAATCTGGCCGGAGCCCCTTTCTGCTGAAGACCTCTCGAATCCCACATCAGAACAACAGCAAAGCTCTGTCGAGCTACAACAACGCTACGACCGGGCAAAGTTCATTTACCAGACGCTGGCCAAATCAACAGCGCTACAAACTAAGCTGGCGACAGGGCTGAGCAAGGAAAATGGCTTGTATCAGATCTGGTTTGATGTGCCCGGCTACTTTATCTTCTATCGACTGCCTAAAGTCGGTACAGAGCGTAAGTTACAAGGTTACCTGGTCAGGCGTGACCCCTATTTACTCAGTCTTGTTGGCGAATATCTGAGCCAAAGTCAGTTTGATACCCCAATCCTACTCACGCTGGTTGCAGATAGGTCAAACAGCTCCAACAAATTGTATAACGCTATGACCGCGCAGCCAGAGCAGCTGCACTTCTTACTGCCTCATGACCAGTCAAATGTACGCAGGCTGGCAGAGGCCGACATTCCCGCAGAGCTGCGAGCACAGCCCTTGTATAGCAGTGCCCTGCGCTGGCCATTTAACAACTATACACTGCACTTTACCACCCATGCCTTGCCCATGAGTCCGACCCTGTTTTACAGCGCACTATTCTCTCTGTTACTCATACTTATCATTTTGAGCGCCTGTTACGGATTTTACCGGCTGAGTGTCAGACAGCTTGCGCTGGCAGAACAAAGAATGAACTTTGTGTCTTCGGTCAGTCATGAGCTCAAAACACCGCTCACCGCCATCCGCATGTATGCCGAAATGCTGCGTACTGGTGCCGTGGTTTCCACAGATGCTCAGCAGGATTATTATGGCTTTATTCACGGTGAGAGCGAGCGCCTGAGCCGCCTGATTGACAACATACTGTTGCTTACACGGCTGAATCAGGAAGATCACCATGGCCTGCCTCAGGTTAAACCGGACTATGCCCCGGTTGCCATGCTGGCCGATATTATTCGCTCCAAAACCTCTACCCTCCTGGAAAAACAGGACTTCCATCTAAATATGGTGATTGAAGCGCCGCTATCAGAGGAAGTTGACGTTTTAGTGGATCAGGATGCCTTTGCCCAGGTGGTGATAAACATTGTTGAAAACACCGTCAAGTTTTTTACCGCCGAAGGCATCTGTGATCCCGCGCGCAGACAACTCGATATTACCTTTCGACACGCAGAGCAAAGTCACGACAAGCTGCTCCTGGAGATCCGTGATTACGGCCCGGGCGTGTCGCAACAGCAATGCGATAAACTGTTTGAGCTGTTTTATCGCGGTGGAGATGAGCTGACCCGCACAACACAGGGAACAGGGATTGGTCTGGCCCTGGTCGCTCAGTTAGTCAAAGCACAACAAGGTCAGATAACAGCCCACCAAATGACGCCGGGGCTCGCGTTAAGATTGACCTTACAGACCCGACATTTTAACAAGGTGATGCCTGAATAGGTGGCCCAGGCATAGAGTTTGTCTGGCAGCGATACACTCAGGCTGAAGATGCAAGTATCAGCACGCTGTGTGCATTAAAATCCAGAATGATAATGTAGAGGGCTGGACGTGTGTCCCTAAATTCTATATAACCTGCGCTACACTTTGATACATTTTGGTGGTGACTGTTACGGCTTAGCGCTCAGCCACTCGTTAAGCTGTTGGTATCAAATGTGACCTCAGGAATAATAACAATGAACAAGGTAATGACACGTACCCTGACAAGCTGCCTGCTACTTGTCGGGCTGAACAGTCAAACGCTACTGGCAGCTGAATCCCCCAAGGAACAACACCCGGACAGCAAAGGCTTTCTCGCACTTGGTGTTGGTGCTTTTGCCGGACAAAGCCCATTTGGCGATGCCAGTGCGGGCCTGGGATATTTTGTGAATGGCGCCTATGAATGGGATAACGGGCTGTTTGTAGAAGTCCCGGGCGGCCCCAATAATATTCTCGGCAACACCAGCGTAGGCTACAACTTATATCGCAACACGCATTGGGATGTGGATTTTCTGGCTTCATCTGCACGCTCAGATGCCGATACCAAGTACATTCAACAAGACGGCTCCGAGCTGCGCTTTACAAAAAACCAGACCAATTATCTGGGTGTTCGCTTTCGTGGGATCTGGTCAGGGCTGCGATTTCAGTTAATTGTCGCCCCTGAGCTGAGTGACGACCGGGGCGCTTATGTGAGTTCACAGATAAGCAAACACTGGACGATAAAAAACTGGCACCTGTTCAGTGCTTATCGGGTGAATTATCTGCCGGGTGATATGCTGAACTACTATTATGGCGTCAACAACACAGAGAATAACAATAATAACCGGATCGAAGGATTACCTGAGTACATAGCCAGTAGCGGCTTATCCCACAGCTTGCACCTCGGCGCCACCTACCCACTCACCGAAAACTGGCTTTTTGATGCCTCTTTACGTTACTACCACACTCCCAGTGCCATTGCCGATAGCCCCCTCATACAGAGCAATCTCGCACGGGGTGACAATCGCAGCCGCAATGCGCTGGGATTGGGCCTGTCTGTCAGCTATGTGTTTTAAGGGGCCGAGCATGCGTAAATTTATCTCTACCTTAGCCCTTACCGGCATAACACTTTTCCACAACCAGGCTGTTGCCAACGCCCCCGTAACACTGACACTCAGTCCGCAACAATGTGTCGCTTTGCACCAAGGTGAATACTGTCACAGCGAGCTGATCATCCACTGGCAGGCGAACTCGCCGGGCAACTACTGTGTGACACATTCCAACCGTGAACAGCCACTAAAATGTTGGCAGACCACTGCGAAAGGCACAATAACGATGAACCTTCAATTCAATCAAAATGTGCATTTCTTCCTGCAAGATACGCAGCAAAAAACACTGGCCAGTGCCCAGTTAACCTATGCCTGGGTTTATAACAAAAGTAAAAATACACGCGTAAGATGGCGAATGTTCTGATGACGACAATACCAAATACACACCTGTTACTCATTGAAGATGACCATGAACTGGCACACTGGATCTGTGACTACCTGGCGGAAAAATCCTTTACCGTCAGCCTGTGCCATCGCGGCGATGAGGCCCCGCAGCAGATCCTGAGTTTGAACCCAGATCTGGTGATCCTCGATGGCATGCTGCCCGGGCTGGATGGGCTGGACGTCTGTAAACAAGTCAGACCCCAGTACCCCGGGCCTATCCTGATGCTGACCGCACGGGATGAGGATATGGACGAAGTACTGGGACTGGAAATGGGCGCAGATGACTACCTCACCAAACCGGTGCGAGCACGGGTATTGCTCGCGCGGATCCGTGCATTACTGCGCCGCCATAGTCCAACCAATGTTGCACAAGATCCCGCTGGCAATACAGAGCGTATCGAGATTCAAGGCCTGTTAGTGGACAGAAGCGCACGCACCGTCACCTTACAGGGCGAGGCCATTGATGTGTCGTCCAAAGAGTTTGATTTACTCTGGCTGCTGGCAAAATCAGCCGGCGAGCTGGTTACCCGGGATTTCCTTACCCAGTCTCTGCGTGGTTTTGAATACGATGGATTTGATCGCTCCATCGATCTGCGCATCTCGCGGTTGCGCAAAAAACTCGGTGACAACCCGGTTGCGCCGTTTCGCATCAAAACGGTCTGGGGACAGGGCTATCAGTTGGTTCGGGAAGCCTGGTGATGCGTCATTTTGCCCTCTCACTCCTGCTGGCCGTCGTGGCTATTTCCATCGCCACCAGCTGGCTGTTTGACCATCTCTATCAAACGTTCACTCCAGCTCAGCAGCAACACACGCCTCAGACGCAACTGGCGCAGCTGGCCCGGGACATACATGCGTTGGTTGCTGCCACAGATTCACCCCATGCCTTGCTATCAAACTGGCCTGCTCAGTCGCTCCTGCAACCTCAAATTGTCCCGACATCAGCGTTCCCGCTTCCGGCTGCGCTGCAAACCAAATTACAAGCCAATGAACAGATCCAGCTGGAAACCGATCAACAAAGACTGTTTCTGCAACGTTTGCCAAACTCAACAGACTTGTTGGTCATCCGCAGCGATCAAGTCACGTCGCGCAGTGATCTGGCCTGGTGGCTGACAGGGCTGTTTTATACCGCGATGATGACGCTGATCCTGATCTGGCTGCTGCCCTTTCTACTGCGGCTGCTCAAACTACGCCGGGCGGCCCAGCGTTTCGGTGCCGGCGACCTGTCACAACGCTTACAGGTTGGATCTGTGATGTATTTGCGTGATCTGGAACGGGACTTTAACCACATGGCTGAACGCATAGAATACCTGGTACAGGACGTCAAACTACTCAGCGGTGCCATGTCACACGAACTACGTACACCGCTGGCGCGGATCCGCCTCGGCATGGATACCCTGGAGGAAAGCACCGACCCTGACAAACGGCGTCACTATGAAGCCAGGATCAACCGCGATCTGGATACCATGTCCGCGCTGATCGATCAGCTCTTAAGCTACGCAAGGATGGATCAAAGCATCGCAGAACTACAGCGTCGTCCGCTGGATCTTGGCCAACTGGTCAAACAGGTATCACGCACCTGGCACGACATGGATATAACGCTCAAGCTGGCTTTACCTGAACACGCCGTACAGGTTATCGGTGATCCATTTTACCTGACTACCTTGTTGAGTAACCTGCTGGAAAACGCCAGCAAATACGGAAACGGCCAGATTGTGGTCACACTTAATCACAGCCCAGGGTTCTGCACATTGGCAGTGCATGATGATGGCTCGGGCGTACCTAGTACACAGCAGGCACATATTTTTAAGCCTTTTGTCCGGGCGCATGCTGACGACCATACTCACCGTGGATTTGGCCTGGGCCTGGCACTTGCTCAGCGGATTGCCGATTGGCACCAGGGCCAGCTCGAGGTCAGTGATTCAACGCGTCTGGGCGGTGCCTGTTTTACTTTGAAACTTCCGGTATAACAGCACACGCAGCGACAATCGTTCAGCATTACTCACACGCCTGATATTGAGCGTAAAATATTAATCTTAAGAAACCTTGAGCTTAACACTGAAAGAAGCTCAATCCAGACATATGCGCTCAAAACAAAACAAAATAGCTACATTTTGATACGCTTCATTAATTATTTTTTGATACACTTCGAGCGTGTGTTTAATTGCCAGATTGGGCGTCACGTGAGACACCAACAGGCCCAAATTAAAACAAACGTTCTCATGCGTAATGCGCTTACACCATTCAAACTCTCGATATGGGTAGACCGCTAAACAAACAGCTAGCAAGTATTCACAGCCCATCTCCACTACATAACTAAGGATAAAAATAAAATGAAAAAAATAATCCATTTAACACTGGGACTCTTAGCCGTGAACTTTATCAACGTTGCACATGCCAAACTCAGCGTTGGTGCTGGATACCCTTATGGTGGTTTGACTGGCATTCAGTACACCAACGCAGTCAATGACGATCATCTCCTGTCGATTTCCGCAGGCTTAATTGGCGCAGCCATAAGCTATGAATACATCCTGGACAAAGATAATAAACACACGCTGGGCATCATTGCCGGCAGCGAGGCCTTAACTAGTGAAAACGGGTTTATCGCACTTAATTACCACTACTATTCACAGGGCGCGCTTCAGGAGGGTTGGACATTTGGTGCCAGTGTCGGGGTTCGCCGCACCGATGAGCGGGAATATCGAACTGACATACTCGATATCTTTGGCACCGACAAAGTAGAGTCCAAAGCATTAATTGGCCTCCACTTAGGTTACCGCTTTTAATTTTTCGTCCTGCCGGACCTTGTTTCATCAAGGTCCACACACCATTTCAACTCATCAAAAAGAATTACTCTCATTTTTTTCAATGACTTTTTTGCATCATTTACTTTCATTAAAATCCATTGGTTACATAAAGTTAAATAAAAACATAGCAACCCCATTTGCACACTTCTGCCGGGTGCATCATTTTTTATTTCCACATCACAGATTGACTTAAAAATATTCACTCAGTTATCAGTAAATAGCAAACTTTCTTCTGCATCGATTGACCAGATGACGGAACGACTGCGCTCATCGGATATAACCATGCTCTGTTTATAAAACCATGCGTATGCACAAACACACCATTTAACAAAATAAAACAATGAATAAACCACAAAAAACCAAAGTATTGATCTTGTGATAACAAATAATTACATTACCTATTCCTAATACAGGACTATTAGAAAAAACAGGAAATACACATGAGAATAAAAACAATCACGATGGCACTCCTAGCCATCTCTGCAAACTCTGCACTCGCACAAAACCAGGAAGTGGATGAATATGGTCTGAAAATTGACTCATCACATACCATTTCCATGTTCAGCAAAGAAACTCAAAACGCCACGACAGAACGTCTGACTACGCCGTTTAAATCCCTTTCCGCCCAGCGCATGTCGACGACCAGCAGCACAAGCAGCACTTGGTATATAAACTCGACCGAGATGGACAGATTTTGTGAGTGGTGGGATGGAGAGCTCCCTCTGGGTATCGAACCAGAGCCCACCGCAGGCGCTTCGCTTGAGTCAGACACTCAGGAATTTGCGATTACACCACAGCGTACCTGCCGTCTTTGGACTGAATACCCAAGATACTCCTATGGCTATGCCGATGTATATATGGGTAATGACAACCGACTCAATAAACCTGTTGTTGTTGTTCAGCCATACCACGTAGATATTTCGGGCTCTAGCTACACTAAGCAGGCTTTTTACAATGATGTAAACAGTGGTGGCCTGATGAGCAGCCTTAGAAGTGCAGGTTACGATGTCATTCTTTATCGTTACAGATATCAGGACAAAGGTATCGAGTATAACGCCGATGGTGTTAAACGTTTGCTAGAAGTCATCAACAGCAAGTCAGGTGTGTCTTCGACTTCTTTTGTTGGCTTGTCTATGGGTGGCGTTGTGACACGCTTTGCATTGCGTGAAATTGAAAAAACCGGTTCACTCAATAATGTCGCGTCATTTATCTCCTTCGATGCACCACACTTGGGCGCTAATTTCCCACGCTCAATCCTGGACAACACTAATCGTCTACTTGATAAAGTCGATTCAAGTCTTTGTGGTTTAAGCGGTGACTGCCGTGAAGCACGTCGTCAGTTGGAAGCTATTACCGCTAAGCTGAACACAAAAACCTTTAAAGAACTGATCATGGACACCCCTTCAGGGTCATCAGACCGCAGTGCTTTACTGTCAAAGCTAGCAAGTTTAGGCCACGTACAAACAGTACCAACCCTGGCTATCACCAACGGAGCACAAAGCCGCACTCAGGGTGCACCTGCTGCTATTATGACGTCACACTTTAAATTGCACCGTAAATGGTACAATGGTGGCAGCAAGTACTTTAAAGTCTACACCAAACCAAGTGTTGATAACGTTGCAGGTGGTTACGCCGATTTCTATCAGGTCTTTTCTAACCTGATCGCCAGCCAGTCACACCCAATCACACCTTATGTGACGATCGGCCAGAAGCATTCATTTGTTTCAACTCGCTCAGCGCTGGCAGGCAGTGCAAATTACTGGGATGAGGTCGCTGCTTATCCAAGTAATAACGAAGCACATATGACATTAACTTATACAAAAGCCAGAAAGATCCGTGAATGGCTAGATAGATATCAAAACTAATTCGCACTCTGTGCCAATGATAAGTTGCAAGCCGGTAGCCTGGCTTGCAACTTCTATCGTTTAACTGCAATGACTGACATGCAATATTAACCATGTCGCCTGCTTATCTGCGGTGTTCACCCTCCATCAAATTATCTCTTCTGCTAATGCTTCACGGGCGAACCTGACATCCTGAGCTACACTGACTAAATACACGTTTAATATTATGATTCTAAATGCGAACAACCTATCCACAGAAGGTTTACCACAGGCTTTTATTACTGTGCATATGGCTGTTCACTGCCAGCATACAGGCTGCTGAAGAGACTGAGTTATTTGAAATGAGCCTGGATGAGCTGCTCAACGTGACGCTCAGTGGCTCTGCGGTACGCGATCTGAACCTGCAAACTACCCCCATCAGCGCTAATCCATTTAACCTGAATGCACTTGAGCTGCCGTTCAGCATAGATGTGATTGAGCGCAAAACCATGCGCGCACGCGGTCTGACTTCAGTTACCAGTGCAGTCGAAAATTTGGTGGGCGTTATCTCGGGCGAGTCACCCGCAGAGCCTTCCAGCTTCGCTATGCGAGGCTTTATTCGCGATTCCGTCTCTGTGGTACGGGATGGGATTAAACTGGGCCCGGCGTCCATGACGATGCGGCCACACAACACCTTTAACCTGCAACAAATAGAAGTTATCAAAGGACCTGCCGCACTACAATTTGGCCAGGGCACCGCCTCAGGAGTGATCAACATGATCACCCGTAAACCTCAGCTTGACGCCCCTGTTAGTACAGAAGTTTTTGTCTCTCAATCTAGGTTTGATACGCGAGAATGGGGCGTCGGCCTTCATCTGCCGGTCAGCTCAAACAGCGCCGCCCGGCTGGATGTGAATAAAGCACAGTCAGACGGCTGGGTCGACAACACCCCGTCGCATTCTCTGAATGTAACTTCATCCATACTGTGGCAGGCCAGCCCAAAGCTAAGCTGGCTGCTGAGTTTTGATTACCTCGAAGATGATCTCCCCGCATACTGGGGCACGCCTTTGGTACCAGCGCATGCTGCCTTAGACCCTATTGCGGGCATAGTCACCACCGCCAATGACCTGGTGCTGGATAACCGGACCCGTTACCTCAACTATAATGTCGCAGATAGCCGCTCGGATTCAGAACACCTATGGTCTCGCCTGCGCACAGACTGGCAGCCCAGTGATACACTGTCACTGAGCAATACGCTGTTTCACTTTAAGGCCGATCGCGCCTGGCAAAATGCAGAAAGCTATGTCTTCAACCCGGCCACAGAATTGATTGAGCGGGACCGTTTTTTTGTGTTTCACGATCACACCTTTTATGGCAATCAATTCGCAGGCGTATACCGCTACCAGCTTGGTACTATGGCACATCAGCTGGCCTTTGGTGCAGAGTTTAAAGTCACCGACTTTAACCGCGAAAGAGGATTTCCCGACGGAGACAGCGTGTCGTTACTCACGCCAATGGCCGGTCAGTTCGGCGTTTTGGACAAACACAGCAGTCCGACCGATATCAGGCAATGGGCCCTGTACCTTAACAATACCTTGTCAGTCACTGAGTACTGGCGTCTGTTTGGCGGGCTGCGTCGCGACCACATTCGACTGGTCCGGGACAACTACGATGTCTCAGGCAACTTTCTTGCCGATGAGAGCTTTGCACGCACCTTCACCCCACTTGCCTATCAGTTAGGCTCAACCTATCAGTTTAGCGACGCACTCAGTGTATACGCCCACTGGAGCACCGGACATGATCCGGTGGGATCTAATATTTATCTGGTCAATGCCAACGAAAACTTTGATTTCACAGATATTCGCCAATACGAAGTCGGCATCAAAACCTTACTCAATGCCTGGCAGAGCGAGCTCACTCTGGCCTGGTACGATATTACGCGGCGTAATATTCTGCTGCTGACATCACATGATACGGTCGGTAATTCGGGCACCCATGTTGCATACGGGCTGGAGCTGGCGATCACCAGTCAGCCAGCCAAACATGTGCGCCTGGGTGGCAATATCGCCTACACCAACGCCAGCTACCAGTCCTTTGTCGACCCGGACTTTGGTGTCAATGCCAGCGGTCATACCCCACCCAATGTGCCTGAGATTGTGGCCAATGCCTGGTTCAGCTGGGATAAAATTGGCGGGTGGCCACTGGAAATAGGCGCCGGTATACGCCATGTCAGCGATCGCTATGGTAACTTCCAAAATTCAGTTACCTTTACTCGCTATGAGACAGTCACCCTGTTTGCAGCCTACCAATTTGAACATGCCCGGTTGAATCTCAATGTGCGCAACCTGCGTAATGAAGTGTATGTCCCCTGGGCAGACATTTTTTACCCAACGCAGGCAGCCATTGCCGCTCCGAGAACCATTGAACTCAGCCTGCATATTAATTTCTAAACCGCAACAACCGCCATTCTATCTATCATCCGCCCCCGGTCGGGGAGGCGTCTGCACCACACGCCATTGCTAAGATGACACTGTCGCTGCCGAACTAAACCACAATCAAAATCGGCTGTGGATATTATACCAATTTCACTTAATACCTGTTCAATTTTAAGGAGTTAGCAGAACACTTCATTAAGCAAATTGGTATTACTCGAATAGCAATAAGCAAAAGGAAAACAACATGAAATCACTCAAAGCAATCAGCATTGTACTTGCCAGTGTAATGGCTTACTCGGCCCCCGCCAGCGCCTACTGGACGCAAATTTTGGTCTGCCCCAAAAAGAAGGTGACGACCACTAAAGTCAAGTATCACTGCACCCACAGCGGTACGCTGTACAGTACAGGCAACAATGTAGATTATCTTAATACAAGCTACCAGGAAATCGTCGAAGACACGACCTGTAGACAGCAAAGGCCTATCAACCACCACTATGAGAACGGCAAGGTCTACGCAGGCTACCTTTACCTCTCAAAAATCGTTGATCTCAGTTACCCTGAAGTGATTTGGGTCGACGACCCGGCAGGCTGTTACCTTAAGGATGTCTGGGTTGATGACATGGATAAAGAGTGTATCCGCAATAACAATTGCCCGGGTGACTAATGATTGAAACGGTCAGCGTTTGCACGCATCGTCAAGTGGCATAGCCCTGCGACTTTCACCCTATACGCCTACTCTGGGTGTGAATACTTGGCCTGACTTGCGCTCAGCCATCATGCTGCGACACGATGAATCAGAGGTACCTTGCCCGGTACGGTGTCTTATTGGCCCCCTACGGTACCTGAGATTATGACCCCGGCCATGGTTGCCTGCCATGGCCTTCAAGCAAAAGCCAGCTAGCCTGGCTTTTTTCCTTTAGCCAAATACACAGCGAAAGCAGGCCCCCTGTGGTTTTTGCAAATAGACCAGGTCGCCGCCATGGCTGACCATGATCTGCCGAGACAGACTCAGGCCAATGCCCGATCCCTGCTGTTTAGTCGTGAAGAAAGGCACAAACATCATCTCAACGACATGGGCTTCAACGCCCGGCCCATTATCGCGGATCTCCACATACACCTGCTGTGCATCATTTTGGGCCAGTGTCAGCTGAATTACCGGGTTGTCGATTTGCTGAGTGCCCCCTTGCTGCACCTGCTCAATGGCCTGAACCGCATTGGTGAACAAGTTTATCAACACCTGTTCGATCTGTCCGGGATCCAGCATCACCAGCAGCTTGGTTAACACGCTCAGCTCACACTGGATCCCTGCCGCACTGAGTTGGTTTTTGTGTAAGGCCACTAACCGCTCCAGCAAAGGCGCCAGGGAGGTGGGACGCAGACTCGGGCGTGGTAAACTGCTGATCGCCCTGAAGCGGGTAATAAACGCTCCCAGATGCTCAGTGCGCGCAGCCAATGTATTCAATGCCAGGATCAAATCGTCTTTGTCGTCTTCATCATCAAAACACAGTGCATCGGGCAACAGTCCCCGGCAAGACTGAGCAATCGAGGACAAAGGCGTGATGGAGTTCGCCACTTCATGGGTCAACACCCGGGTCAGACGCTTATAGGCCTGTTGCTCTTTGCTGTTCAGAGCAGTATGAATAGAGGTCAGGGTGATCACCTTACGGATCTGACCCTGAATTTGTGCGACGCTGATCTGTACTGACAAAGTATCCTGCTGCTCACCACGCTGCCAGGGAGCACTGGTTTTTAACTGGGTATCACAACTTTGAATTAACGCGCCAATCTGATCCAGCTCAGTCACGCTGCTGACCGGCTTACCCAGCAAACGTGCCACCGCCGGGTTGGACTCAATCACCTTGCCTTCACTGTCACACACCAACACTGCCAGCTCAATGTGCAGCAACAAAGCCTGAAAAAACTGAGCCTGTTGCTCAGCTTTGAACCGCGCTGCCTGCATAGTATGGCGGATCTCGTCATACTCCTGGTGCAGCGGATGACTGGGACTGAGTCGCAAAGAACTGTCGCCATTTACCAGCGCCCGGATCACCGCCGTGCTTTGTCTTTGCTGCCGGGCAAACAAGGTGAATATCGCACCACAGCACACCGCGATCAGCAACAATACAAGCAACCAGGTGGCACTGAGCCCACTGTACAGATATTGTCCAGATGCCAAGCTTATCAGCACACATAAAAGGCCCAGCTGTAACCCCAGTAACCAGCGGGGATGACGTTTCAGATAGGACATAGTTACTCCTTACAGCCCATATTTTTCCAGTCGCCGATACATAGCACCGCGCGTCAACCCCAGCGCTTTGGCAGCGTGACTCACATTACCCTGATAATGCTTAAGTGCAGCACGGATGGCCCGCTGTTCCAGCACCTCCAGATCGAACGTGTCGTAACTCTCACTACTGTCTTGTACAGCCTCCAATGAGGTCGCGGTCGCGCCAATCACAGACGTCACATCCAACGTATCGCCATCCGATAAAATCACGGCCCGCTCAATCGCATGGGCAAGCTCGCGAACGTTACCGGGCCAGCCATATCCGCACAGCGCGGCCATATCTTGCTCAGTGATCTGCAATGCGCGTTTGTACTTGTGTGCAAAGTGCGTCAGGTAGTAATTCACCAGCAAAGGAATATCCTCGCTGCGCTCCCTCAGCGGAGGCAGACGGATTTCGACCGTATTGATGCGGTACAATAGATCCTGTCTGAAGCGTCCTTCATTGACCGCCTGTTGCAGGTTGTCGTTCGTCGCACAGATAAGGCGGATATTCACATCAAGCGGTTTAGTGCCACCCACAGGGGTGATGCAACGATTCTGAAGCGCCGCCAGCAAGGTGGCCTGATGATTTAAGGGCAAATTCCCCAGCTCATCAAGGAACAACGACCCGCCACTGGCCAGCTCAAACCGGCCTATTTTATCGGTTTTGGCATCAGTAAAAGCGCCTTTTTTGTGGCCAAACAGTTCGCTTTCAAACAGCGTATCAGAAATGGCGCCCATATCCAGGCTGATCATGGGCTGTGCAGCACGCAGACTGGCGCGATGAATGGCGTGAGCGGCCAGCTCTTTGCCTGTGCCGCTTTCACCGGTGATCAGAATATTGGCATCAGACTGAGCCGCTTTGTCTATGGTCGCAAACACCTGTTGCATAACCGCACTTTGGCCCAGAAAGTCAAAGGCCGGGCCCGTTGATGACTCACTGAGCGCCTGATTCAGTCCTTGTGTCTGACGAGTCAGCTTACCCACCTGCTGCTTGTCTTTGGCGTGGGCAAACGCCGCCGCCACCGCCCCCAGTAACTGCTCGTTTTGCCAGGGCTTAGCAATAAAATCTGCCGCGCCGGCCTTAATGGCATCCACCGCCAGCTGAATGTCACCGTAGGCCGTCATCAGCAAGACCACGATACTGGGGTCCTGCGTAATGATTTTCTTCAGCCAGTAAAAGCCTTCCTGACCACTGATGGCATCACGATTAAAGTTCATATCCAGCAGGATCACTTCAATATTGTGGGCTTTAACCAGCTGTTCAATATCAAACGGATTGTCGGTGGTTTTGACCACCTGGTAGTGTTGTTTGAGCAGCAGCCTCGCCGCGATAAGAATGTCCGGGTTGTCGTCCACCACCAAAATGGCCCCGGGTTGTTTTGCGCTCACGATCTGTCCCTAATTTATTTTTATTGGCTTACTAGCTTAGCGTATTGCACGAGGATGTGTCCATTTATGGGCACTTGTGTGATACCGACTGTTCTATTAGCGGACACCTGCGCCAGAGCAACAAGCCAAATAAAATTATAACCATTTGTATTTATTATACTTTAAAGGTTGGCACGCGGTTTGATTACTTTAGTTCATACACCCGAAAAGCATCAGACAGCAGGAGTTGCACTATGGATAAGAAGATAGAACGCTCAGGACTTAACAAGCACCTTAAGACGGGCGTCGCGGTTAGCTTAGTACTAGCAACCGCCCTTGCCTATGCCTTTACACAATCGAGCAGCACCGGACGCAGCCAAAATGTGCCACTAAACAGCCTGACCATCAGTACCGTAAAGCAGGGCCAGTTTGTTGATGCCCTGAGTCTGCGTGGTCAGGTGGTGCCAAAAACCACCATTTACCTCGACACCGTCGCTGGCGGCCGGGTTGAAGAGCGTCTGGTTGAACAAGGTGAGTATGTTGAACAAGGTCAGCCACTGGTGCGTCTGAGTAATACGAATCTGCAACTGGATGTCATGAGCCGTGAAGCGCAAGTCACCGAGCAGCTTAACTTTCTGCGTAACACGCAAATGAACATGGAAACCAGCCGCCTGAACCTACGCCGCGATCTGCTGGAGATTGAACTGCAGATCAACCACCTGCAAAGGCGCTACACACAGTCGGCGCGACTGGCTAAAAAAGGCTTGCTGGCCCAGGACAAGCTGGATGAAATCAAAGATGATTTGGCCTACTACAAAGCCCGTAAAGAACTGACCCTGGATCGCCAAAAACAGGAAAACACCATCCGTGAAGTCCAGGTTGCACAGCTCGAAGACAGTGCTGAGATGCTGCAAAAGAACCTGCAATTTGCCCGCCACAACCTCGATAACCTGCTGATCAAAGCACCAGTGTCTGGCTATCTGAGCGAGCTGGACGTTGAAATTGGCGAGTCCAAAGAGCGTGGCGCACGCCTGGGTCAAATAGACATACCGAATGAATACAAGCTCACGGTCCGGCTGGATGAGTTTTATCTTAACCAGGTACACAGCGGCATGGCAGTACACGTCTCATTGGGCACCGAGCAAGTCACTGCGCACGTCAGCAAAATCGACAGCCGAGTCACTAATGCGCAATTTCAGGTAGAAGTAGCGCTGCCAGCCGGGCTGGATGGCATAAAACGCGGCCAGAACCTGGATGTGGCCCTGATGCTGGGCGACAGCAAAAACAATGCCCTGCTGGTCAAACGCGGGGCGTTTTATACCAGCAGCGGTGGCAACTGGGTTTACGTGGTAGCGGGCGACACCGCGATCCGTAAAAACATCGTGCTGGGCAAGAAAAACCGTGACTACTTTGAAGTATTAGACGGACTGGCACCGGGCGATCAGGTGATCACCTCCAGCTACAGCCACTTTGATAAAGCACAGACATTACAACTGAACTAAAACCAGAATAACAACAGCCTGAAGGAATTGAAGATGATTAAATTGACCAACCTAAGCCGGGTATTTCGTACCGAAGACGTAGAAACCATCGCACTGAACGAGATTGACCTACAGGTTAATGAAGGCGAGTTTCTGGCCATTATGGGCCCCTCGGGCTGCGGTAAATCAACCTTGCTGTCTATTCTAGGCATGCTCGACTCGCCCACCTCAGGCACGTTTGAATTCGCTGGCACCGACATTGCCGGATACAGCGAAAAACGCCTGGCTGAACTGCGTAAAGCGTCCATTGGCTTCGTCTTTCAGAGCTTTAATCTGATTGATGAGCTGACCGTATTCGAAAACGTTGAGCTGCCCCTGCAATATCAGAACATCTCCAAAGCACAGCGCAAACAACGGGTTGAAGCCATTTTAAAGCGCGTGGCCATTGACCACCGCGCCGATCACCTGCCGCAGCAATTGTCGGGCGGCCAGCAGCAACGGGTGGCCGTTGCCCGAGCGCTCGTGATCAATCCTAAGCTGATCCTGGCGGATGAGCCCACCGGTAACCTGGATTCCAGAAACGGCGAAGAAGTCATGGCCATGCTGCGCGAACTCAATCGCGAGGGCACCACAGTGATTGTGGTTACCCACTCGGAAAAAGAAGGGGCTTATGCCGATCGTCTGGTGCGGCTGCTCGACGGCCAGGTCATGCTGGACAAAGCCAACAGCGTTTGGCCAGCCGCTTAACGCACCGGAATTAAAAAGGACGTATCTGTTATGATTGTGAATTATTTTAAAACCACACTCAGGGCGATTAAAAAAGACACCCGCCACTTTGCCCTTAACCTGACCGGTTTTAGTATTGGTCTGGCTGCCGCCATTATGGTGGCGTTGTTTGCGGCCTATGAGCTGTCTTTTGACAAACAACACCCCCATGCTGAGCGTGTTTACCGGGTGCATACCGATTACCGTGCCTGGGGCCTGCAACTGATCGCAGCCTCAGACTCACAACAGGCCCTGAATATGCAAAACCATGCACAGGTTGAAGACATCATGATGCTGGTGTCCACCGACAACCTGGCCTACTCAGCCGAGCCGATGGCGCTGGACGTCAATGTGGCGGGCGAGCAGGTACGCCTGAGCAAGGTCTATTTGGCCTCGGCCAATTTGCCGGAGTTTATCAATATGACGGTGCTGCATGGCGACCTGAACAGTGCCCTGAGCCGCCCGGGTTTGCTGGCCATCAGCCGGGCACAAGCGCTGCGTTTGTTTGGCAGCGTGAATGCCGTGGGCAAAACCCTGTCATATACACAGGGTCAGTATGAAGTGGCCGCGGTATTTGACGATCTGCCGGACAACACCCATTTTGTATTCGAAACCTTAACAGCACTGCCCAAGGCCACCAAAATGCCCTTCATTGGCTATGTCTATATGCGCCTGGCTGAAGGCACAGATGCTGGGCTTATCGCCAAGCAGATGACAGAGGCCATGCGCGAGCAGTCGACCGGCCGCCGCAAGCTCAGGGCCATAGAACTAAGCCGTCTGTCAGAGTTGCACTTTCACAGCAGTGGCCCGTTTGAGATGAAACAAGGCGGCTCTCGTCTGGTCATGCAGGTCTGCATTGCACTAACCGTTTTGTTGCTGGTGATTGCCAGTGTGAACTTCATCAACCTGAACATTGCCGGTGCCGCAAAACGTGCCAAAGAAGTGGGTGTGCGCAAAGCACTGGGGGCCAGCAAGCCACAACTGATCACTCAGTTTTTAACGGAATCTTTGTTTATTGTGATGGTGGCCGCGCTGGTTGCCCTGGCGTTAGTGGAAATGATGATCCCTTATGCCAATCAGCTGCTTGAACGCAGCCTGTCATTGAGCTTCTCGCCCTTATTTTTAGTCGCGGTGATGGGGGTCGTGGTGCTAATTGGGGTGATCTCTGGCCTCTACCCAGCGCTGTTCATCGCCTCATTCAGTGCCAAGCGGGTGCTCAGTGGCGACCTGCAACGTGGCAAAACGGCCATCTGGGTACGCAAGCTGACACTGGGACTACAAGGGGCACTGTCGGTGGCGCTGATTGTTGCCGCAGCCGTGGTCTACAAACAAATGGCACTGATCAACGACCTGCCGGTTGGCTATGCGAAGCACGATCGTCTGATCATCAAAAACCTGCCCGCAGAAGCCCTGTATCAGGAAGCCGAGCCTCGCATATTGAGAACCCTCAGAGCGCTGCAAGGCGTCGCCCAGGTCACTCAGTCAGATACCCTGCTGACCAATGATATGACCTCAGAATTGTTTTTGGTGTTTCCAAACGGTGAGCGCCTGGAAGGCACACAACCGACTGTCGCCACCGGCTTCCATGCTGTTGAAACACTGGGCCTGGAGCTGGTAGCAGGTCGGGATTTCTTGCCTCAGTTTGCCAGCGACTGGATCCAAACCAGCGACGACAATATCCGATCGTTCTCTGTGCTGCTCTCACAGAGTCTGGCAAAACAAGCCGGCTACGATGACCCCAGCGTGCTGCTGGGCCAAACCCTCAGCTCACATGCAGGCACAGCCCGCGCGACGGTGGTTGGCATTATCAAAGACATTAAAATTGGCTCAGCACGTCAGCAGCAACTCCCGGTGTTACTGACCGCGGGGGACATAAATGTCGCAATTGGTACTCTGGTGCTCAAGTTACAACCGGGTACAAACAAAGCACAGGTGATGCGCCAGGCCGAACAGCTCATTCGCGACGAGCTGGCGATACCTGAGGTCGAGATCAGCCTGATTGAAGACGACTATCAGCGTGCCCACATCAACGAGTTCAGGATGCAGCAACTGGTGCTGCTGTTCAGTACTCTGTCTATAGTGCTGACCTGTATGGGGATTTTGGGGCTGGCGTCGTTTGCGACTATTCGCCGCCAAAAAGAAGTGGCTGTGCGCAAAGTGCTGGGGGCATCACGGCTCAGTATAGTGACCATTTTATCTAAGGAGTTCATTACCATAGTCGGCATAGGGGGGTTACTGGCCATTCCGCTGAGCTACTGGGTGATGAGTGCCTGGCTGAATAACTTTAACGAACGCATTGAGCAGGCAGCCTGGGTGTATGCCGCCGCCACACTGGGTGTGCTGGTCATCACCTGGCTGACCGTTGCCTGTCTGGCCTTTAAAGCGGCTAGCACCCGTCCTTCGCTGATACTGCGTTATGAATAACAGCCACAGTTAGCCACGACCAAGCGGCACATAAACCTACTGCTGTGTGCCGCTTTTTTTATTTCCCCCCAAATAAGCGCTGTAGCAGCACTGCACGCTCAGTGCGCGGTATCGCCATGGCCCGGTCGATATCTGCCTGAGTCAGCACCCTGCCATGATGCGAAGACACATACTGCAAAACGTCAATCCCCTGCTTGTTGAGCGTGCCCACCAGCGTATCCAATCTATGGTAAGTATCTAAGTCTGGCCAGCGAGCTGGTGAGTGCAGCGCCTGTTCGAAACTGCTGCCAAACATGTCCTCTGTCAGTAAAATCTGTGAGTCAGGCAGGTAGACAATCAGGTTATGTGCAGCATGGCTGTTGGGCACATCCAACAGACGAATTTTACCAGCAGCCAGCGTGTAGGAGGCAGGGATAGGTGCGATGTTAACGCGAGAACCCAGCTCAGCCTCAACCGCCGCTTGGTCGGCCGGATGGACGAGCAAGGTGGTGTTCTCAGCCTGAGTATCTACTAAGCCTCTCAGATGATCGGTATGATGGTGTGTCACAATGTGATACTTCACAGGCTTATCAAGTGAGGTACTGTCTCTTAATTTGCTCAGTGCTTTCGCCCATGCGCCGGCCTGCTCGTTTATCTGCCAGGTACCTGCCGAGATCAGATAATCACCGGCATCAACAAATAAGGTATAACCCCAATCCTGACCAACAAAATACACGCCTGCTGCCAGCTCACGTATTGTCAGCCCGGCAACATCAAAAGGCTTTACCTTTGGCGCGCGCTGATAAGCCGCAGGAATTTGAAATAACGCTTCGCCGGGCTGCCCAACTTTAAGCGTGCGCGCCCGGCTGTGATAAAGCGGACCGGCTGCGGTGCTGACCAGCACCTGAGACGCCCACAGAATCCCCTGTGTTTTGCGGTGATTTATAAAGTCATAAAACCGTTTTTTACCTTGCAGCTCAGTCATCACCCGGCTCAATGCGCCACTGTCCTGGTTCAGATAAAGTATATGCGTGGTCTGCGGATCATCATCCAGTGGCACAGTCATCACATCATGGGGGATACCTGCGATATAAGCCTTATCCAGCCACTGGCTGGTTTGTTTGAGCCTTGCCAGTTTACGCACGATCAGGGTATCCAGCATGGCGTCAAAGCCCAGCGTAGCATTCTCAAAGGAGATACGCGGGCTCGGCTGATACCGCTGCAAAGCATGATCGATGCTGGTACCCCTACCCGCGCTAAACAAGCGATGAGTCACTTCAGGTGTATCACTGCCATGACTGCCCACCCGGCGAGTGTTAGCCTGCTTAAACACCTTACGTTGCGAGGCAAAATCAATGTGATACTCGCTTTGCAACTCACTCATATAAGTCACCATCGGGCCCTGCAAGGCATGACCGCTCAACCACTGTGAATAATGGTAGAAGGATTCATTGACCGACAAGCCCGGCATAGTCAGTAAGCGTTCACCTCCGTAAGCCTCAACCGTACGTTCAATGATCTGTACCTCACGCGTTTGTGCATGAGAAAGCGGACAAACGCCCAGAGTGGCCAGCGCGCAACACAACACCAACATAGATGGGCGTCTCGATATCAGCAACATCCCGAAAAACAGAGTACTCAGCCACTGTGAAACGTGTTTAAAACCGTGTCCGAAAAAACAGATAAAGCGTTTGTTATTATCAAAATACATAGGATTAGCGCTCTTTTATTATTGTCTGAGCGCCATTGGATGCCATGGCTCAGCACAACACCACAAAGCCACCCTAATGAAAAGCTGATGAATTGCTGAGGGACTGCAATGGTTCGACTTAATCTCGAATAAAAACAGCTAACCCACTGAATAAAATAGTTAAGTCTTATATTCGTCGTCGTCCGTTCTTTTTTCCGTCATCCCGGCCTCCGAGCTGGGATCTATTCACCAGCGACTCAGCACGGCAGCTTTACTCAGACACTTACACCCTCACATTACTGTTACCGTCCGCAACAACTGAGCTGTGTTTTTAGATGGTTCCCGGCTCGCTGGGCAGGATGACAAGGGAGGCTGGTCTGGCATGACTCAGCAACATGATTTGACTCAGGCAACAAAACCTCATATCCCTGCCTGCAGCAAAACAATGTCTCAAGCAACAGATCTGCATCCGCTGTTGCACACCTCGACAGACATCACATTGCGCCGTACACTCAATGCCGGATTCAGGCAGTAGCGGATTACAATGACACAGACAAGATTCTTTATTAACGCATATGAAATCGACCTCTCCCGCAGTGTCGTGATCCTCAATGAGCAGCACACCCATGTAGAGCCAAAGGTGTTGCAGGTTCTGCTATTGCTGGCACAGCGCCAGCGCGAACACGGCGAGCAAGTTGTTACCCATCAGGAGATTATGACGCACGTCTGGCAGGGCGTTGAAGTCGTGCCCAATGCCCTGCAACGCTGTATTGCCATTTTGCGTAAAGTACTGGGAGACGATGCCAAAAATCCCACCATTATCGCTACCCATCCAAAGATAGGGTACCGCCTGCTGGTCCCGGTACGCTGGCCAGAAGCGAAGTCAAAAGCTGCAGAAACTGGAACCCAAAAACCTTACCTGAAGCTAGCTATAACATTAGTAAGCACACTCTTACTGGGCACCTTGGTATACCTCAACTGGCCCACTGAGCCACTGCCCAAATACACTCGCCTCACCCCGGTGACCCACACCGATGCTCATGAATCTCATGCCCTATTCAGCCCGGATGGCAAGCATGTGATCTTTAACCGCTATGCGGGCAGCTGTAGCAGCCATTTGTGGGCAAGAAACCTCGATAGTGGCAAAGAGTTTCAGCTCAATAATACACCCGGCCAATTTGGCGCACCCAGTTTTACCCCGGATGGCAGAGAGCTGGTGTTTGCAGCCAAAGCCGACTGTGATCAAGACATTGTCACCGACAAAACGCACACATGCTGGGCGCTGGCCACGCTGGATTTCGCCCAGGCACTGGCTAAACCCCAAGCCATTGAGCCACGTTACCTGTGCAGCTCAGGCCAGCCCCACACACCTAAAGCCCTGCACAATCATGCTTATGCCTTCTTACAACACAACCCTGACCAAACCCGGCTGGTTCAGTACAATGACTTAACTAAGACTATCAGCACCTTATATTCCGCCACGGATGACTACCTGTATCACTTTGATTATCACGCGCCCAGCCAGCGTTTTGCGTTGTTTAGTCGGGACAAGCAGCGCAACCACAGATTGACGCTCCTGGATAAAAACGCGCAAATACTTCACAACAGCCCGATAACCCTGCTTCCCAATATGGACCCCAATGCCCTGCTCGCCGGCCATTTTTCTGCCGACGGTCATACCCTGTTGGTTATCAGTCATGGTCAGTTATATAGCCTGGAACTAAACGGTGAATTGAACCTGCTACCGACTCCGGCCACTAATCTGGTATCCGCAGATCAGCACCCGGACAGTCATACTCTGGTGGCGGTGACTGGCAGAAAAGACATTGATATCTCAAAGCTGGCACTCAATCACGGTGCTCCCACATCAATCTCACACATCCCGGATCTAAACACCCGTGCCCTACCCTACCCGAGCTTGTCACGTACCCAGGCCCAGGAGCGACAGCCGCAGTATTCACCCGACGGTCAGCATATTGCATTCATATCCAATCGCAACGGAGTGGATCAGCTCTGGGTTTGGCAGAATGACCAGGTCATTGCACTCAGCGATGCCAGCTTCCCCCATCCTGTCCATGGGTTTGTCTGGTCGCCCGATTCAACTCAGTTGCTCTGGGCGCAGGGCGGAAAACTGTACCGCTCAGGATTATCTGGCCAGCAGCACAGCCTGAGCACAAAATTGCCCATTCATTCTGTACAAGCCTGGCATAAACAAGAGCAACTCTTGGTGCTGATAAACGACCCCATGCCCGGTGGTTTATATCGTTATGACTTAACAAGTAACCGGCTGACTAAACTGGGGATTAACGGCGTACAGCGCGCATGGCAGGTGGATGAGCAGGTGTACTACAGTGATGCTCAGAGCAGGGTAAAGCGCTTTATGCCGGGTGAAAATCCCGCTGACGCCATAACGCTCCCATCCCTGAACGGGCGTGCTATGGTCATAAAAGGCGAGCATATCTACAGCGTCGACCAGACAAACCTGACGCTGAACCGGTACAACTTAGACGGAAACCTGCTCAATACGCTGCGTTCCCTGAAACCTACTGCCTGGAAGATCAGCGACGTGCACGGGGAGCAACTGCTACTGGAGCAGTTTATCGGTATCGATCAGGAGCTGGTGTTGATTAACTAAAAGCAACAGCTCCCTTCTGTGTCATCCCGTGCTTGACACGGGATCTACTAAAAAGCCCACTTAGTTTATCAGTGAGAGACACCGGCCCGAACAGCTGCACCTGAGGGTTAATGGCCAAACTTAATGCGTACACCCGCATTCACAATAAAACCATCATTGCGCGACCAGATATCCGTTGTCCACTGGCCACTCACCGCCTGCTGCAGCAACAACAATGGATGCTCGTCGGTTTGCTTTACATCCAGCAGGTTCTCGAAGTTGATAAACCAGCTGTAACGCCCGGTGGTGATCTCCCCCATCAGGCCTAGATGCCAGTATGGATCAGACTCAGTGACATACGGGTTAGCATTGAGGCGCTGCGGCCCGGTGTAATAGGCTTCAAACCCGGCGCGGAAGTTACCGTGCTGCTCCCACATGGCAACAAATCCGGCCGAGTGTTTAGGCGTGAGCGCAATCTCTGTGCGCGTCTGGCCATCCACGCTTTGGGTTGCATCCAGATATAAATAACTGGCAGTCAGTTTTACGTCGCGCCAGTAATAACGCAGTAGTACTTCTGAACCACGGATCTGACTTTCGCCCAGTGCATTGATCAGGCGTACCTGAGTGGGCTGGGTGCCATCTGTTGTCGGCACGACCTCCAGCTCAGTGACGTTATCCACGTTCGAGCCAAACAGGGTCAGACTGGTTTCAACCGAATCAAAGGTATAAGTGAAATCCAGTGAGGCCGTTTCGGCTTCCTCTGCTTGTAAATCACCGATGGGTGCTAAGCGCGATAACCCCGCCGCTTCAATGTCTTCAACAAACGGCGTTGGCGCAAAATAGCCCTGCGCATAGGAGCCGCGTACCGTCAGCTCACCCGGACGATACAACAAGGTCACTCGCGGACTGAACTGAGTACCATATTCATTGTGATCATCCACCCGCGCACTCACTGAGGCGGTCAGCGTATCGCTCAGCGTGTGATCCAGCTGCGCGAACAGGCCCGGCACCTCATAGCTGTAATCAAAGGTTGGAAACGTCTCAGACTCAAACACATCCGACTGATAGGCCATGCCCAGTAACCAGTCAGTGGTGTCGTTGTACCCACTGACACTGGTTTCAAACAAATAGCTTTCGTGCTTGTCCTCTTCCAGTACCAGACCAAAGCCGTGCTCATGATTTTGCACCATGGCCGACGAGCGTGCATGCAACGTCAGCGTGTCGGACATCGGCTGGCTATACACAAACCCACCGTCCAGACGTTCTGAATCCTGCGTTTGTACGTACGGATTGCCATCTGCCATGGTAAACCCAGCTTTAGTCCCACCGTTGCGCTGTTCGGTCATGGCTCCGGCCGTGACATACAAAGTTTCACCCTGCTCTCCTTCCCAGAACAAACGCGGCCGTGCGGTGTAACGCTCATAGCCAGCCAAATCGAACCAGCCATCGTTGTCTATGTCTTCGGATTTCTGATGGTGTGCGCCCAGTGTCAGTGAGCCTTTCAGGTCATCAGTCAGCGGGGTTTCGATGTAAGACGTCAGATCCTGACCATCGCGTGTAGTCAGGTTCAGCAGCACCTCGCACTTGAACTCGTCGCCCGGCTTGCGGGAGATCAGGTTGATCACCCCGCCCAGCGCCGATCCACCATATAAAGAAGACGCCGAGCCTTTGATGATCTCAACCCGGCCCAGATCCGTTGGTGGAATTTGTAACAGGCCAATCGACGCAGCCTGATTACCATACAGCGGCAAACCATCGGCCAGCAGCTGAGTGTAACGACCATACAAACCCTGCAATCGAATATTGGCACTGCCCAATGCAGGCGAGGTAGTCTGCATCCGAACCCCACCGGTTTCTGCCACCAGCATGGAGATATTACCCGGGCGCATCGCCGCCTTTTCTTCGATTTCTTCGCGGTTGATTAGCTCCACCCGCACCGGCTGCTCATCAGCAATCCGGCCAGAGCGCGTTGCCTGGATGACGATTTTTTCCATCTCATGACCATGGCCGTGTTCATCGTGATGCTCACCGTCAGCGTGCGCATCCTGGCCCTCGTCTTCATGCTGTTCTTCAGCATGGGACTCATGTTCATGGTGCTCAGGCCCTGGCGCAACCAGCGCAGCACTCACAGCAGTAGCCAGCGGACTCAGCGGTGCCGCCACACTCACCGACATCCCCAGAGATAAACAACTTAATGACAAAACCAAACCGGCAGAACGAAACGTATCAGACATAACTATTTACTTGACCCTCAGGACAGGAATAAATGATACTGCCGATGCTAAAGGTTACAGCGACTGGAAGGTCAATATGAAAATCAGCGAACTTGCGACGAAATCCCAGATAAATGCGAAAACCATCCGCTATTATGAACAAGTTGGTTTAATCAGCGCACCACAACGCGCCAGCAACGGCTACCGCCACTACCAACCGGCTGACGTAGACACCCTGATCTTTATCCGCCGCTGCCGCGAGCTCAACATCCCGCTGGACGACATCAAACGCCTAGTCGAAGTACAGGCCGATCCCAACGCCTCCTGCGCCGTGGTCGATAAAATCATCGCCGAGCAACTCGCCCAGGTACAACGCGCCCAGCGCGAACTCGCACTGCTTGAACAATCCCTGCAAACCCTCGCCTCCTGCAGCGCCGAGCAGGTAGACCAGTGCACCATTTTGCATAAGTTGAAGGCGCGGTAAGAGGTTGATTAATAACACCAAGTACAATTTGAACGACTGCGTGCTATAACACTTGCAACTACTTCCTAAGTTACCTGCCCAGTTAGTACGCGGTTATATATGCGCAACTTGCCATACAGCGCTCAAAATCGGAGGTTTCAACTGACAGCGCGACGATTCAATGTATAAAACGACAACTCAAATCTGGATCGCTCACATGATAAAACAAAAAAGTACCGATTACGGATGCAAGAATAAGACAATCAGCATATGAGCTCACGACTTTTTGAAAATAGGTAAATCGTTTTCTGATCAGCTGTTTATAACTGGGGTATTAATTAAATTCCTCAACGATTATGTCTGCCGATATAGAAACCGATAAAAGCTGTTTAAGTATACAGTGTTTATTTACACTGGGTAAAACGAGTGATATTCTGTCACTCGTTTTACCCAGATGCGATAAATTCCGATGACCACTAAATCAGATACAGTAGAGTTACTCAATAAATTGCTTGAGATCTATGACCAAAAGCAAATTGCAGAAAAGCTAAACCCGATGACAGGTAATGATTGGTGCCGTGAAACAATCAACCGAATTTTAAAGGGAAAGAGTGAAAAGGTCTTCAATAGTGAAGAAGTTCACTTTCTGAATTCATTATTCCCAAAAAAGCCCGCACACTACGACAACCCTAGCTTTAAATTCATAGATCTCTTCGCTGGTATCGGAGGTATTAGGAAAGGCTTTGAAGCAGTAGGCGGAAAATGTGTTTTTACGAGTGAATGGAATAAATTTGCAGTCAGAACATACAAGGCCAACCACTACAGTGATCCACAAGATCACACTTTCAACGAAGATATAAGAGAAGTCACCTTATCTCAAAACAACAACATATCAGAAGAAGATGCCTATCAACATATTGACAACTTGATACCAGATCATGATGTCTTACTCGCAGGCTTCCCATGTCAGCCGTTTTCTCTCGCAGGAGTTTCCAAAAAAAACTCATTGGGAAAAGCTCACGGGTTTGAATGTGAAGCACAAGGCACTTTGTTTTTTGATGTATGTAGAATCATTTGTGCCAAGAAGCCGAATGCATTTGTACTCGAAAACGTAAAGAATTTAAAGAGTCATGACAAAGGAAACACCTTTAAAGTCATTCTAAATGCACTTGATGAACTTGGCTATGACGTTGCGGACGTCGACTTTTCAGGCTCAGGTTCTCAAGATCCTAAAATTATAGATGGCGCAAAGTTTCTTCCACAGCACCGGGAACGAATTGTTCTGGTCGGCTTTAAAAAAGATCTGAAACTAGCGAATAAATTCTCGTTGAGAAATATTAGGATTCCAACAAATACACCAAAATTAAGTGAGCTATTAGAGTCATTGACTCCAGAGCAGAAGCAGAAATACACACTAACCCCCCGGCTGTGGGAGTACCTTTATGAATATGCTAAAAAGCACCAAGCTAAAGGAAACGGCTTTGGTTATGGATTAGTAAGTCCGGAAAATCCGAATTCGATATGCCGCACGCTTTCGGCCAGATACCATAAAGATGGATCCGAAATCCTAATTGACCAAGGCTGGGACAAAGAGCTAGGTGAGAAACAATTCTGGGATGAAGCTAATCAACAGCGACGCCCTAGAAGGCTAACTCCCCACGAATGTGCAAGATTGATGGGATTTGATAACCCAGGGGAAAGTAATTTTGTCATTCCTGTATCAGATACTCAAGCTTACAGACAGTTTGGCAATTCTGTTGTAGTACCAGTTTTCAAAGCAGTCGCTGAACTTATGAAACCATATATACTTGAGGCAAAGCAGATCAGCAAAAAATAGGAAAAGACTCCTGATTATGGCCGATGTTCACAACAAAGATAGCCGCCAGAAGAATATGGCAGCCATCAGAAGTAAAAACAGTCGGCCTGAACGTTTTATAAGACTCCAGCTTGCCACTTTGGGTTTTCACTATGTAACCAACAAGAAAAGTTTGCCCGGCACTCCAGATATTGTAATCAAGAAATTCAAAGCCATTATTTTCGTAAACGGATGCTTTTGGCACGGACACAACTGCCACCTTTTTAAAGTCCCCCAAACAAACACAAAATTTTGGATTAGTAAAATTCATTCAAATACTGTACGAGACAAAGAAGTTGTAGCAAAACTAATGGCACAAGGATGGCGTATTCTTATTGTTTGGGAGTGCTCAATGAAAGGAGCTAACAAACTGAGAAAAAAGGATTTACTAGACCGAATGGAAGAATGGATACTAAGGGGAGATAACTATTCTGAGCTATCTTTTCGAGGGTTAACTAGAGAGCGGTTCAAACCTAGGCTATAAATATTTGCCACTAAAGATGTTTAACCTTCTATTTTTTATAGGTATATTTCTCGTTCTACAACGAAAGGAAACGATTTATGGATCCGAGAAATGTTCGGCTTGAAGATATTGAAGCTGTCATGAAGCAGGCAGGTGCTACAAGAGTTATTTTCAAGCAACTCAAAAACAATGACAACTCCAAACAACAAATATACCTTGGTACAAACTTTGATGTCATTCAAACAATACCAACAGGCAGAATAAAGAGCGCCGGTACGGGAAAAAAAGGCGCAATATTTAAGGCCCCAGTTAACTTCAATTGGCTTTCTTTAGATGGAACGACTGAAAGAGCAAAAGGAGCACAGCTGATCCTTTACCCCAAATACCCTGAAGTCAGATTGTCTGGTATCTTAAAAGGCTGCCAATCTGCGCCAAGCCACTTAATGCAGCCGCCGACTAAAGAAGAGCGACTGGAAAGAGACAATAAATACCGAATACTTATACTGGGTATCGTGGAAAGTAAGCAGGAAGAAAACCGTAAAGTTCTGGCTTACATGAGCTCTTGGGATGATGCATTATCATTAGAAATTTCATTGAAAATTAGTAATTTGAACTTAGGCGATAACCTTGTCAGCGAGCAAAGCGCACAATACGACCCCCAAGTCACACAAAGTAACTATTTACCAATTGCATCGATATTTTACGAACAAACGAACAGCAATACCGACTCGCTAAAAAAACTCCTTGAACGATTGAAAGAAATTTACCATATGGGAAAGGTCCCGTCTCAACGTTTAGATAAATCCGGTAATGTTATTCCTTACAAAGCGAGTAATGGAGCAGGTTATACACTTGAAAGCTTGTTTGAAATTACCCCTAATGGACGTTCAGAACCTGACTTTCTTGATTGGGAGCTAAAATCTCACTCAAAGGGAAACCCAGTTACGCTAATGACGCCAGAGCCTTGTATGGGCGTTTATCAAGATGACTTGTATGAGTTCATGACTAATTTCGGACGAAAAACAAAGGAAAATCAGTACTATTTCACAGGCATGCATAAAGCCAATTCCGAAAACGAAAAAACAGGGTTAACATTTTCGGTAGAAGGCTATGATACAGAAAAAAAAGAAATTATCGATTCAGAAGGAGGCCTATTCTTAAGGGATCGTAACGGTGAAATAGCAGCCTGCTGGAAGTTTGATAAACTCATCGAACATTGGAAAAGAAAACATGCAAAAACTTGCTTTGTGTCATATTCAACAGAGAAGTGCTCACCTCACCAATACTCATTTGGACCAGAGGTACGGATAGCAACGGGTGCAAACTTAAACAACTTCATAGACGCCATAGTTAATCAGTCTATATATTACGATCCAGGCGTCAAAATTGAGCTCTCAAACGGATCGTGGAGGCCTAAGAAGCGAAATCAGTTCAGAATTAAATGGAAAGATACCGAGCTGATTTATGAAAAAACCAGAGACATTAATTTGGAGCACGTTAACTAAGTAGAAGTGCAGACCAGTTAAGGCAATGCATTTATGGGGTGCAGAGAAACGATTAAAAAAGTAAAACCCACAAATCGCACCTCATATAAATCAATTAAAGTCAGCTTGTTAAGTATATGGGTTTTGTGTATCAACTGCTAACTATCACCCAGAAACCCAACACAGATAACACAGTAGTCTTTGACAGCAACTGCCCGCAATCTCCAGAACGGCCAATTCAGCTAACTCGTCATACTAATTGATAACTGCTCAAAAACTATAAGGATACCCACCTTGATGAATATATTAATAGATATCAGGCAGTACCCCGATTTTCATTGCGAACAAAATTAACCCATGATAAACATTTGTTTACATTATTAACCCATGGAAATTTGCAATGAAGCACAGCCCAGGAAAGCGAAAGGAAGAGATCGCTCGCTTTAATCGCATTGTTCAGCGCTCGATCCGACAGATGCGGATCGAGCTTGGTTTAAGCCAACGCGAGCTTGCCGCCAAAATGTCCTCTCAAGTTGATCAGTCTACAGTGAGCAACTGGGAGAGCGGTAAAACAGACATGACAAGCGCCCAGCTACTGGATTTATTTATGATTTTTGGTCGAGACTTGGTACAAATGTACTTTAGTTTTTTAGGCCCCGGTAATAAGCCAGAATCAGAAAACAAACAAAAAGAAGAGGATTCTTAATATGGACTTGTACTCATTAATTCCCTATCTGCCACTACCATTAATCCTGAGTGCACTCGCAATAACATGGCGATATGAAACCTCTAGATATTTTTTGCTATTGCTACTTCTTGTAGAACTAGTGGATGAAGCTTTGAACCAGATCAGCGTTGGCTGGAGCACACATCTTTATCTTTACTGCATGATAATGAACCTGGCGTTCATTGTGCCTGTTGTGTTCAGGGTGCCTATCGCTCACTGGCTATACAGGGTAACCAACATCAGCTTTTTTGAGAGAGTTGCCAAAAACACGAGATTTGCCCTTCAAGAGATTGGTTTACTAGCCATATTTGCAGCGAGTTTTCTATTAAACCTTGTCGTATATGTAGAAGTTTGGTTATATAAGTTGTACGTTATAGATTCTTTGTTAATTTTAGATAACGTACGTTCAGGCACTCAGTCAACCCTACACGTACTGATGTGTTTTGGATTAATGACTTATGTTGCAAAAACACCTGCAAGGGAGAGATTTTATAATGGTTAATATTCCTTTAGATCAATTGGCTAAGGTTTTTGGTGGTGTTGGTGGTGGTAATCAGAATGGTGAAAGACCAGAGCGTAGACAGGCTGTAAACCCCAAGCCAGCTGGCTAAACCGCTTTACCCGTACACACCGTCACTTAGAAGTGAGACGACAAGATGGTGACTATTCCTTTAGCTCAACTTGATAAAGTTTTTGGTGGTGTTGGCGGCGGTGGAGAAAATGCAGCCCGGAAGGTCCGGCCATAAAAATTTTAACCAACACTATTAATATATTCATCAGTTAGCTCATTGGGTTAACTGATGAATAGTTTCGCGCTACCAGCCTACACTTTTTCAGTGACCAATTCAGGCTACACTGGCTCGTCACCTAGCAATCGATTGGGCCTCAATTATAAAGCTTTACAAACCCTCGCCTCCTGCAGCGCCGAGCAGGTAGACCAGTGCACCATTTTGCATAAGTTGAAGGCGCGGTAAGGAGCTGAAATATGACTATAAGTGTTGTAACCTTATGTTATATAAGTCAGATAAAAATAACAAAGCGCCATAGATGCCACGACTATCAATTTACCTGCTGATCAACCTGTTTTGCCTGCTAACTACACAGCCACTATTTGCACAGCTCAGTATTGACCACACTTTAAATAGACTTATCCTGCCGTTGGAGCAACCGGTTGGCACGCATTACATGCATTTTGAAGACTTAAATCGTCCCGGCCACAGGACACAACCCGACACGCCAAGACAACTTGGTGTACGATTTTTTTATCCCACCAAGCTAAGCGCCAGCACCCAGAGATTACCGCTGTTGAGTAATCAGTTTTCGCGCTCGCACAGGCTGATTTATGATACAGATGCAGATATGACACATATCGCTTCGCTGAGCTCAATGACATGGAACATTGCCGCAGAGAGTGAAATACAGCTGTCACACGACGCTTTACCCCTGATCATTTTTTCCCACGGTTATTATCTAAATCCCGAGTCGTTTACCATCATGGCTGCACATATCGCCAGCCAGGGATACCTGGTCGCTTCCATCAATCACAGTTTTGGCTCGGATTATTATCAGCCGCCCAATTCAAAAGCGTTAAAAACGATAGAGCTGCCAGCAGACGATCTGGGCATTGATTTACCCATGTGGTCTGCAGATCAGCGTTTTGTACTGGCAAAAATAAAACAAATGGGTCAAGACCCGCAGAGCCCGTTGTTCAATGCACTCAATGGTCAGGTAGGTATTCTGGGTCATTCTTACGGCGGAGCTGCGGCGTTTTATACCGCTGCAAAAACACCCGAAGTAACCGCTATTGTTAATATGGATGGCACTGTGTTTGGCTGGCAAGATATCACCGTAACACAACCTTTTATGTATGTGCAGGCAGACGAAGAATACTTCAGCGAAATCTTTCTCAACGTACACCATAAGGGCTATTTAGCGCTATTTGAATCGCTCAATCACGTCAGTTTTTCTGACATTGTGGTACTAAAAGACTGGCTGAAAAACGGGCTGGAAGATACAGCTCAATTTAACGCTATCCTGGATGTAGCCAGGCTAAATACCGCTTTTTTTGAGCACCACTTTAATCACACCGAAGCCACATTTGTGCCAGCGATCAAAAGCAAAACCCCATTTTCCTTCAAACTCTCTGACTGCAACCCCAAACATAACGACTCAGCAACGCCATTGCGCTGCCTGATACATCGAATTAAGCACTGGACACAACAATTATTTTAATTTGAAAGGGAAAACAAACAGGTTAATGCCTAGCCCGTCGGGGGCGTTTTATTAACCTTTTCACGTACCACAGCGTCAATCATACTGGTTATGGTGCCATCACTTGCCATGCCAGCAAGCATACGTTCAATCTCATGGCGCCTTTCGAGCAGCCTGGACGCACGCGATACAGCCAGATAACCTTGTGTGCCTTTAAAGTAAAATGATGCCTTGTGGATATATTGGCTTAGATTGTGGGTTTTTAAATAATGATCAGAGCGCACATCCACACTCAGTGCAGCGTCAATGCGCTTTTTCATCAGCAGGCTAAACAGCTTGTCTGTGTCTACCGCTGCGAATTTTGTGAGACGGGTGTCTGCATCGAATTGGGGGTCATTTTTATGGCCCAGTGTCACGCCGAGAATATAGCGCTCGAGATCCTGATAGGCGTTGATGCTAACCTCGCTCCCCTTCAGGGTATAGAACACTTTATTCGCAGTGTAATAACTAGGTTCCAGATATTGCATATAGACTTCACGGTCTTTGAACTTTTGCAAAGAGCCCAGCATATCCAGCTCGCCGCTCTCCATCATTCGCAGACAACGCTTAAACGGGCAGCGAACCAGCTCAAGATCAAGATTAAGGGCATCTGCCAGATGTCGGACTATATCAACATCGATACCACTGATTTGTGTTTGCTCAACAATGACAAATGGTGGCCAGGGGTCTACGCCAAATCGCAGCGTTTTACTTTGAGCAACAGGAGAAAAAGCCGAACTCACTAAGAGCCATAAAAACCAGACGTTTACATTACAGTACGTCTTCAAAATGCGTTTTATCACGGACACCACACATTGTTATTTACAAAATTCTGCATTCATACTCAGGCAGACAATCTCATCAGTGTTGCACAAATCGACAAGCAGCGTAAGTCACTCAAGTACGTTGGAGTGTAGTACCCGTAGATTTCCCCATAAAAACCACTCAAACCGAGTTTCCTGATATATTACTAGCAAAGATAAAGAGCTGATATCTAAGCGCAGAACACCAAGCTGCAAAATTCAGCTCGGGTACTAGACGACATTAAAGGACAAATAAATTTCGCAACATTAGTGCCAGCCATCAACACAACCAGGGGGCCCTACTTCTTCCCACCCTGGTAACAATTCCTTTAAAGCCACTTGGGTTACAACATTACACTTTAAACCAGCTTGTCAGGTGTGCTGGTCAATACCTGGCACACCTGACAATCACTTCACCATTATTGTCTCTACACAAACCTAACACGCCTGTCCGCATGCCCAGCCGCAGCTCCAGGCGTACTGGAAGTTGTAGCCGCCCAGCCAGCCGGTGACGTCGGTGACTTCGCCGATAAAGTACAGGCCCGGGGCTTTCTTGGCTTCAAAGGTTTTGGAGCTGAGCTCATCAGTGTCGACGCCGCCTAGGGTGACTTCCGCGGTGCGATAGCCTTCAGTGCCGTTGGGTTTGATGTGCCAGTGGTGCAGTGCGTGGGCCAGCGTGTCAATTTCGCTGTGGCTGAGCTGGTTGGCATTTTTATCCGGGACGGTTTGCTCGCTGATCAAGACCTCGACAAAACGTTTAGGCAGTAGGGTACTAAGTAAGTTTTTCAGAGACTTACTGCCTTGCTCCTGACGCCAGTCGTGCAATTGTGCCTGCATATCAACCTCTGGTAGCAGGTTTACAATCACGCCCTGCCCGGCACGCCAGAACGAGGAGATCTGCAAAATCGCCGGGCCGGACAGGCCTCGATGGGTAAACAGTAGGTTTTCTTTGAAACTGGTACCATCTTCACTTTGCGCAGTGCAAGGGAGGCTGACGCCTGCCAGCCCATCAAAACGGGCTTTGTCATGGTCATGCAGAGTAAACGGTACCAGTGCCGCCATGGTCGGCAGAACCTTAAGGCCAAACTGCTCAGCAATTTTGTAACCAATCGGCGTGGCACCAAGTTTAGGCATAGTCAGACCGCCAGCAGCGACCACCAGAGACTGACAGCTAAATGCTTGCTCAGAGGTCGTTACAATATATCCACCCGTGTCAGTGCGTTCGACCTTGATCACCTCATTGCGCAGGAATACTTCAACCCCGGCCCAGTCGCACTCTGTTAACAAAATATCGACTATGTCCTGAGCACTGTTATCACAAAAAAGCTGACCGAGCGTTTTATGGTGATAGGCCAGGCCGTGTCTGTCCACCAGCTCGATGAAATCATGCTGGGTGTAGCGGCTCAGGCAGGATTTCACAAAATGGGGATTGGCGCATAAATAGTTCTGTGGTGTGGCACCCTCATTAGTAAAATTGCAACGACCACCGCCGCTAATGAGTATTTTTCGACCGGCTTTTTTGCCCATATCAACCACCGCCACACTGCGGCCCCGATACCCAGCTTGTGCCGCGCACATCAGGCCAGCCGCGCCCGCGCCGATGATCACCACATCAAAGTTCAACATTGTATATTGTGTCCTGAAAAAGTTATGCAGGTATTGTATCAACTTATACCCAAGAGGTGGAGTAATGCGGTTATTTAGCAAACAAAGGCACATAATTTTATCACAACTAGTAATAAAATATTAACCATTTACAATCATTTACAATACTAACTAAATCATACCTCATCCTGTAACAAAGAATAATTATGCAATAAAAACAATGAACTATTGCAATAAACGAACTATCTAGCCATCCACTTATAACAAAAACAATAGTGTAAATAACAAAACAGCACTTTAAATACTTTAACCACTTCTTTACCTTCGATAACCATCTGCTTGCACACGCAAACAGAACAACAACAACAAGTAAGAAACTAGGGAATTCTAAGAATGACAACACGTAACCTAAAAATCGGCGCAGTTGCGCTGGCAATGACTGGCATGTTTGCCGCGACTAATGCAATGGCAAACAACTTTGAAGCACTCAACAACAGCGTTAGCATGGCGCAGTTGAGCCAGAAGATGGAAAGCCAGAACACAGCCGGTACTCAGTTCATCATCAAATATAAAGATAACAGCAGCCAGCTTATGTCTATTGCCGGTGCAGATATGTCACCAGCAATGATGAACTCGCGCGCTCAAAGTTTCGTGAAGAACTTCAAAAGTAAGAAAAAATCTTCACTACAAACCAAGTACGTTCGTAAAATGGCATTGAGCAACCACCACGTAATGCGTGTTGACAAGAAACTAACTGCAGCTGAAGCACAAAGCCTGATGCAGGAAATGGCAGCAACTGGCAACATCGAATACATCGAAATTGACCAAATGCTTCAGCCTTTCGCAACGCCTAACGATCCACGTTACTCTGATCAGTGGCACTATTTTGAAGCAAACGGTGGTATCAACGCACCTGCCGCTTGGGACAAAGCAACTGGTAGCGGCGTAGTTGTTGCTGTACTGGATACTGGTTACCGTCCGCACGCGGATCTGAGCGCTAACCTGCTACAAGGTTATGACATGATCTCAGATGTGTCTGTTGCTAACGATGGTGGCGGTCGTGATAGCGATGCTCGTGACCCGGGTGACGCGGTTACACGTAACGAATGTGGCTATACGCACAGTGCACGTGATTCAAGCTGGCACGGTACACACGTAGCAGGTACTGTGGCTGCGGTATCTAACAATGGTGAAGGTATTGCCGGTGTTGCTTACGACGCGAAAGTCGTACCAGTTCGTGTACTTGGTAAATGTGGTGGTCTAACTTCAGATATCGCTGACGCTATCATCTGGGCATCAGGTGGTTCAGTATCTGGCGTACCTGCAAACGCTAACCCAGCTGACGTAATTAACATGAGTTTAGGTGGCAGTGGTTCATGTAGCTCTACCACTCAAAATGCAATCAATACAGCGCGTGCAAACGGCACCACAATTGTTATTGCAGCAGGTAACGACAACGACAACTCTGCAAACTACAACCCAGGTAACTGTTCTGGAGTTATCAATGTTGCGTCTGTAGGTCGTAACGGTGGTCGCGCTTACTACTCAAACTACGGTTCAAACATTGATGTTGCAGCACCAGGTGGCGCACAAAGCTTTGCTAATGATCCAGAAGGTGTTCTGTCTACTTACAACTCAGGTAGCAACACGCCTTCAAGCGACAGCTATGCGTATTCACAAGGTACGTCAATGGCGGCACCTCACGTAGCGGGTGTAGCGGCGCTTATCAAACAAGCTAAACCATCTGCAACGCCGGATGAAGTAGAAAGCATCCTGAAAAGCACAACTCGCAGCTTCCCAGCAACCTGTACTAGCTGTGGTACTGGTATCATCGATGCGTCAGCGGCGGTAGATGCAGCACTTGGCAACGACAATGGTACTGGTGGCAACGAGCTGGAAGACGGCGTAGCTAAAACTGGCCTGTCTGGCGGCGCAAGCAGCGAAACATTCTACACTTTTGACGTCACCAGTGGTGTAAGCAAAGTTACCTTCACTATGAGTGGCGGTACCGGTGATGCTGACTTGTACGTACGTGCAAACGCTAAGCCGACTCAAACAACTTACGACTGTCGTCCATACGAAGGTGGTAACAACGAAGTATGTACAATTGATAACCCATCTACTGGTACTTACCACGTAATGATGCGCGGTTACTCTGCATACAGCGGTGTTAGCCTGAAAGCTGAAACAGCAGGTGGCTCTACTGGTCCGGTTTCTTTGACTGAGTCTAACTTGTCTGCAAGCACAGGTGGCTGGGTTCAGAAGTCACTAGACGTACCTGCGGGCATGAGCAGCCTAACTGTAACCATCTCTGGTGGTACAGGCGACGCTGACCTGTTCGTTAAGCAAGGTAGTGCACCTACCAGCTCTAGCTATGACTGCCGTCCTTATAAAGGTGGTAATGCAGAGACCTGTACTTTCACTAACCCACAAGCGGGTACCTGGTACTTCGGTCTTAACGCTTACAGAACTTTCTCTGGCGTTACATTGAACGCACAGGCTCAATAAGCAACATTCCCCAGGCTTTATAATGAGGGCTAAACCTTAGGGTTTAGCCCTTTTTTTATGCCCTGTGATTGGAGAATTCTGAGCTGTTTACTCTGGTATGTTGATGATTGCCCTACCGAGTGACAGTGTGGGGGATGAGGTTGACGTGCAAGACCAGCAGCTGTATTGCCTGTTAGTGGGTCCCGTATCAAGTACAGGATGACGTGCGTAGCAAGTATGGAATGACGGTCGTACCGAGTAAGGGATGACGTTCGTACCGAGCAAGGGATGACGTTCATATCAAGTACGGGATGACGTTCATATCAAGTACGGGATGACGTTCATATCAAGTACGGGATGACGTTCGTATCAAGTACGAAATGACGTTCGTATCAAGTGCAGGATGACGTTCGTATCAAGTACAGGGTGACGTTCGTAGCAAGTACGGGGTGACGTTCGTACCGAGTAAGGGATGACGTTCGTACCGAGTAAAGGGTGACAGTTCAGGTCATGAAGTCGATGCTCAGACAGGTGTGTAGGGTGCCGTTACTGAAACCTGTAGCTATGGTATTCAGCATGAGTTAGGGGCGCCAGATAAGATTTGTGAGTATGAATTAGCCGCTTATGCAACAGACTACAGATATCAAAAAACCATCAATACGCAGCCCTTCTTAACCATAATAATCAATGGGTTATTAAAATAAAAGTAGAAAAAAGCAAAGGAATTTGGAAATGCGTGAGTCATTCGAACAACGGAATGACTCTACGATGTGTGCTCCGCAGCGCCACAGGAATAAGGCGATAAAAACTGCGCTGCGAGTGTGCTTACATTTGTTCAAACAAGCTGTCGGTGCTTAGCCCCTCGTGTTGTAAAATGTCTTTTAAGCGACGCAGTGCTTCTACCTGAATTTGACGTACACGTTCACGTGTTAAACCAATCTCACGTCCTACATCTTCCAGTGTCGACGGCTCGTAACCCAGTAACCCAAAGCGACGTGCTAACACTTCTCTTTGTTTCGGGTTCAATTCACCTAACCAGTCGACAATATGACGATTGATGTCTTTGTTCTGCACTTCACTTTCAGGCTCGTAACCACGCTCGTCTGCAATAATGTCCAGCAAAGCCTTGTCATTATCACCGCCAATGGGTGTATCCACAGAGGTGATTTTCTCGTTCAAACGCAACATCTTACTGACATCTTCAACCGGTCTGTCGAGTGACTCTGCGATTTCCTCAGCGGTCGGCTCGTGGTCCAGTTTTTGCGTCAGCTCACGTGCTGTACGAAGGTACACATTGAGCTCTTTGACTACGTGGATAGGTAAACGTATGGTGCGAGTCTGGTTCATGATGGCCCGTTCAATGGTCTGACGGATCCACCAGGTGGCGTAGGTAGAAAAGCGGAAACCACGCTCCGGATCGAACTTCTCAACAGCCCGGATAAGGCCTAAGTTTCCTTCTTCAATCAGGTCAAGCAGTGCCAGGCCCCGATTATTGTAACGGCGCGCAATTTTAACCACCAGGCGCAGGTTACTTTCTATCATGCGTTTGCGCGACGCCTCGCAGCCTTTCAAGGCTTTACGTGCGAAGTAAACTTCCTCTTCTGCACTGAGCAGTGGCGAAAAGCCAATCTCTCCCAGATACAACTGAGTTGCATCTAAATTCTTAACGCTGTCGTCCTTGGCGAAAAGGTCTTCATCATTCTCAATATCTTCCAGCAGCTCCGATTTGGGCTCCTCTACTGAGACATCTTCAAACTTCTCGTCCAACTCTGGATTTACTTTACTATTCAATTTTGCTGTTTGAGCCATAAGCATCCCCCCAAGCGAATAAGTGACAGTCTTCCATCATTACGTCGATAGGCTATTATTTAGGCAAGTACCTACTAGGATTTACGGCTTGTCCCCGGTAACGGATCTCAAACCGCAACGCAACAGATGATGCGTCTGTATCTCCCATTTCGGCAATTTTTTGCCCGGCTTTAACTTGCTGCTGCTCTCTTACTAGCAATTTGGAATTGTGGGCGTACGCGCTAAGGTAATCATCTGTGTGTTTCAGAATGATCAGATTGCCGTATCCCCGTAATGCACTCCCTGCGTATACAACAACGCCATTTGCCGCAGCCTTAACAGATGTTCCCTTTTTATTTGTAATCTGAATTCCCTTATAGCCGTTTTCTTTGACAGAAAAACGTCGGGTCACCTTACCAACTGCGGGCCAGCGCCATCGTACCTTATTATTTGACAACTGCTTGGTATGACTGGATTTTTCGCTGGCTTGCTTTTGAACATACTCTCGTTGCTTAGGTCGATCAAGCTCTTTTTTCGGTGAAATGTTATTTTTTTGTTTTTTATCGGTTAATTTTGCGGTTTTTGCTGGCTGCTTTTTAGGCGCTTTATACTTCTTTTTCGGATATTCTAATAAGATGAGTTGACCGGGGAAAATGGTGTAGGGAGGCTTAATTTTATTGATTTTGGCAACAGTTCTAACATCCTTATTTGCACTAAAAGCAATAGCAAATAAGGTATCACCTTTTTTAACCTTATATTGATTATTTTTTATTTGAATTTTTTGTTTATAACTGGTCTTACCTTTAGAGAGATTCACAACCGGAGCTGGAGAATGTGGCGTCGTACATGCGGCCAGAAAATAGCACAATAGCAATAAAATATTGATGCGCGCCCGATTCATGCCTTGATTACTTTCCGCTTGTTAATTCGACCATCCACTTTAGCATACTCGTATGGATTTTCTCGCCTTTTTTGTGACTTCTAACTCAGCGCACCTGGGATCAGTGGCACAAAACGCACCTCTGCCAGTTTGTTTTCGATAAACTGCTGGCCTTTTCTTTGATACACAGTGAGTACCTGATATTGCTCACCCACAGGAATAACCATCACACCGCCTTCCGAAAGCTGTTCTAACAACGCCTGCGGAACTTGGGCTGCCGCAGCGGTGACGATGATACCATCATAAGGGCCTTTCGACGCCCAGCCCTGCCAGCCATCCCCATGTTTCATGGCAACATTGTATAGATCCAGCATATGCAAACGACGTTTCGCCTGCCATTGCAGTGCTTTGATCCGCTCTATGCTGTACACCTCATCGAACAGCTGGGCCAGCACCGCGGTTTGATAGCCGGACCCTGTACCAACCTCAAGCACTTTTTTGCGTACTCCAGCCTGGCGCAGTAACTCTGTCATTCTGGCAACCACTAGCGGCTGAGAAATAGTCTGGCCCTGACCGATAGGCAACGCAGTATTTTCATAAGATTTATGCTGCAATACGGCATCGACAAATAAGTGGCGAGGCGTGATCTCCAGACAATTCAATACCTCAGGGTCACTTATCCCATTACGACTCAGAGTAGTAACCAACGCCTCGGCGCTGCGTTTGTAGTTTTTGAGCAATGTGCTTACTCCTGCTCAGCGATCCAGCTTGATAAAGGGTCCAGACTCTCATGCGCTGTCATGTCTACTTTCAGTGGGGTAATGGCGGCATATCCCTGCTTAATTGCATAAAAGTCGGTGCCTTCGCCCGCATCCAGCTCCTGGCCCAGTGAACCATACCAGTACACGTCACGGTTCCAGGGATCCAACTGCCGGGTCATGGTTTCAGCTTTGTGTCGTGCGCCCAGGCGAGTCACTTGCATGCCTTTGAGCTCAGACAGAGGAATATCCGGCACATTGATATTGATGATCTGATCTTTCGGCAATGGATGACTTTTCAGCGCTTTAATGAGTTTAACCGTGACAGCTGCGGCGGTTTCATAATGCGCTTCGCGCTTTGAACACAAAGACACAGCAATCGCAGGTAACCCCAAATGGCGACCTTCTGTCGCGGCAGCAACCGTACCTGAGTAAAGCGTATCGTCACCCAAATTCGCCCCATTGTTGATACCAGCAACCACCAGATCAGGTGCTTCTTCGAGCAACTGATTAACCCCCAGATGAACACAATCTGTGGGTGTCCCATTGACACTCACAAAGCCATTTTCAAGCGTGGTTGCCCGCAGTGGATTCATCAGTGTCAAAGAGTTACTCGCACCGCTGCAGTTGCGGTCTGGCGCAATGACCACCACCTCGGCAATTTCGCACAAAGCGTGGTACAGTACTTCGATTCCTTTTGCATGTACTCCGTCATCATTACTGAGCAGGATCTTCATCTTGGTTGCTTCCTTTTTTATCATAATTGCGATGACTGACATCCTCATGATGCACCAGCTCTCGCAGTATTGCGGTGGCATAACACCCTTTCGGTAAATCAAAACTAAGCTGAATGGTCGTGGTGTCGAGTGTTTTCACCGTCAGGTTTTGTGGGATTACCTTTAACGCACGGCGCTCATTTTTAAGTCCCAAAGTGCCCAGTCCCTGCCACCAGTCGGCAAAGGGTTTGAGCCATTCTATTTCAAGTGCAGTCAAGCCTTTTTCGCCTTTACCCAGCAAAGGCGCTGACAACACAATATCGGCTTCAAGTAGCCGGACAATTAGCGCATCACTGATGTCTTCTTCAAAAAACGCATTACTGCCACTGAGCATGAAAACTTCACGGTGCCAGGTCTTTGCCAGGCCATGCTCAGCCACCCGTTTTGAAACCAGCTGATTAAAAATATGTGAGCGCGCGGCAGAGATAACCAAACCACGTAATTTTTTATCACGGATCCGCTCTCCCTCAAATAGCCTTTGTGCCATTTCCAGGTTGTAGCCATCATGACCAAAACGCTGTTCACCAAAATAGTTCGGCACCCCCTGGCGTACGGCATTTATCCGTGACAACAAATCTAACGGTTCACTGACATTACGTAACGTGATGGTAAAACGATTACCCTTATGGCACCCAGTGCGCAATTTTCGATTATGGCGCACTTGTTTCACCACAAACAGGCTGTCGCTGTTCAGCTCACTGAAATCCAAAGAGTGTTTGATTGGCACCGGGACACTGAACCACTGAGTACATACGCCGTGACGATCTTTTAGTCCGCCATAGCTAACATCTCTTGGCGCAACGCCTGCAAATTCGGCCAGCTTGCGGGCAATAAAGGCTGTGTTCTCCCCTTTTTTGACCACCTGCAGACAAACATGCTCCCCTTCTCCGGTAAATTCAATATCGAGGATTTCATCCACTATAAAGTCTTCAGGCTGAGACTTAAACTCAGCACGCGCTAACGGCTCCCCGTACAGGTAGTTGAGCGCGGATACACAGGTTTTCACGCTAAGCCACCTTAGTCAGTAATACAACGGCATGGCTGGAGATCCCTTCTTTACGCCCTTCAAAGCCCAGTTTTTCCGTGGTGGTGGCTTTCACATTGATCTGGCCAATATCGGCCTGGCAATCTGCCGCTAGGTTAGCGCGCATCGCATCAATGTGTGGGCGCATTTTTGGTGCCTGTGCGACGATAGTGACATCCAGATTGCCAAGCTGATAGCCCAGTTCGCTGACCTGCTCCATCACTCTGCGCAGCAAAATACGGCTGTCGATGTCTTCAAACTCAGCAGCCGTATCGGGAAAGTGTTTACCAATGTCGCCAAGCGCCAGCGCGCCAAGCAAAGCATCACACACAGCATGAATGGCCACATCACCGTCGGAGTGTGCGATAAACCCCTGCGTGTAGGGGATCTTCTCACCACAAATGGTTAGCGGGCCTTCACCACCGAACTTATGAACATCAAACCCGTGACCTATGCGTATCATAATGACCTCGCTTTGCTTTGTTGTGACATCAGAAAACTGGCCAGTGCATAGTCTTCTGGTGTGGTAATTTTAATGTTATCTGAGCGACCACTAACTAACCGAACAGGTTGTCCGGCCAGCTCAATGGCCGAGGCCTCATCGGTAATCTGTGCGTTATTTTGCTGCGCCTGTTGCAACGCATTGAGCAATTGATGATAAGGGAAAAACTGCGGTGTCAGCGCCTGCCATAATGTTGCTCGTGGCACTGTCTCTTCGCTGTGGCTGGTACCACGTTTAATGGTGTCTTTGACCTTACTCGCCAAAATGCCACCTTCCTGATGCGTCAGGCACTGCTCAATCAAGTTGGAGATATCGCTGACTTCCACCAGTGGCCGAGCAGCATCATGCACAAGCACCCAATCTGGCGGAGAATTTTGCATGGCTAATAAGGCATTGAGCACCGAGTCGGATCGCTCCTGCCCACCGGTTACCCGGCTGACAGTAAGGCCACTCAAGTCCAATTCATCAAAGTAGCCATCCGTTTCACTCACAGCCACATACAGTTTATTCAACTGTGGTACTTGAGCCAATTTACCAAGTGTGTGCTCAAGCACCGTTTTGTCGCCAATTTTCAGATATTGCTTGGGGTGGTTCAGTCCCATTCTGGCACCCACGCCAGCAGCAGGAACAACCGCTGCGATTGTAGTTGGTTTATTCATCGTGCTTCTTTGACAGTACGCGGATAAAGGTTTCGTTAGGTTTGATCATGCCGAGCTCATGGCGCGCTCGCTCCTCAACCCCTTCAAGTCCAAGCTTAAGATCTTCGATATCCGCTCTGAGTAATTTATTGCGTTTGGCCAGATCGGCATTGGCAGCCTGATGTTTGTCTACCGCCGTTTTGATACGCCTGAAGTCTTCAAGACCATTGTGCCCAAACCACAAGTTATATTGGGTATAGGCACACAGGCATAACAATGCAAGTTGGAAATATCGCATTCGGGCTACCTTAATTGCTTTACAGGATCATGCATTGCACCTGGCAATGTGCACTACTTGCGTTGTTGTTTTTTTCTCACGTTTGCCCAGTTTACACTGCTGGCCAGTAACATTTCGCGTAAGCCCAGCGTTCTGGGTGGCAGTATTTTATGATATTGCCAGCGGTGACCACAACAGGCGGCAGTCATTAACGCTTTATTGGGTTTGAGTAAAAATCGGGTTGTTGGCAAATTTGTTTGCTCATTGTTGCTGAGTGCTTTACCCGAACAGTCAAACCAGCCAAACTGGTTGCAATGCCATCGCCCGTCGCGTTTTTGATCCAGTGTATCTAAATACAGACTGGTAATGCCAAGGTCCACAACCAGAACAGGTACAACCAATCCAATGGTGGCCTGTGCAGTAAAATAAGCTTGTGCTTCTTCTGCTTGCCACTCTGGGCATTTGCGTTGTTTAGCCAACCAGCAGCCGTTATGACTATCAAGCTCAAGCGGCACCTCGCCGAGCACAATGTGTGTTGCAGCACGCTCTACGTAATAAGGCAAGCTGTTCAAACGCCTTTGTAGCCGGTCAATGTCAGGCTCTGCCGACAGGCTGGGGATTTCACGCGCATAAAAGACATTGGCCAGCTCAGCATACGCCAACCGGGTTGCCTCGTCCTGCCATATTGTGCTTTGTTGCTTCGTGTGATCTTGACTGTTCAAAATGCCTCCTTTACACAGAGGTTATATCACGACCACACGGTTAAATATAGCGCACTCTTATGAAAGCAACCGACAACAGGCAATCAGCACAATTAAGGGGTTTTAGGCCGCTTACCGAGCCTGGCTTCCCCTGACTCACTGAACATCACCGCGGTATCACGCTTTTTGCCAATTAATAAACTGCCATCAGCCAAAAACATAAAATTCTGCCAGGTACGTTTAAACACATCAAACTGGGTTTCAATGATCAGCTCACGCGACATACAAAAGTACACTGTGGTATTGTCTTCCCAGTTAAGGAAATCACAAATGGTGTCAGGCAGGGTGGCTTCGCCGGCTTCCCACGGTCCTTCCCAGTCCAAACTTTCGTGCCAGTTTTCTTCTTTACCTGGCCAGTCATGAGGCGTAAAAAAGTCAGGGTGATCCTGCTCACGACTCACCATAGTGGTCCACAACACAGCCGCACGTTGCTCAGTCATCGGCTTGATCCGTGCCAGATCGGCCTCATCAATGGGCAAGTCCTGATGACGAAACACCCAGGCTTTCTTGAACGCATCGAGCGCAATATAATTCATGTCTGATACCTATTTATTAAAACCCAGACATTATACCTAATTGGAGCAACAACCGTGAACAAAGAACTCAAACCCGGCATTTACCAGCATTACAAAGGGCCAAAATATCAAGTGCTGTTTGTCGCCACCCATAGCGAAACTGAAGAAGCTATGGTGGTCTACCAGACACTGTACGGCGACTATGATCATTGGGTGCGACCACTTAGTATGTTCAGCGAAACCGTCGAGATCGAGGGCGAACAAATGCCACGCTTTAACTACCTGGGGCCGGCACAGTGAGGTGTATTTGCGCTGCCCATCTTGGCTGTGGCACACTGAACCTCTATTACTCATCAGACCAGAGTTAACACGTTTATGTTTAAAGGTACCGAATCTTATATTGCCAGCACGGCGTTACAACAAGCGGTAAACGCGGCAGTGATCCTGGAAAAGCCACTGCTGATCAAAGGGGAGCCCGGCACAGGAAAAACCCTGCTGGCTGAGGAGCTGGCCAAAAGTCTGGATACAGAGCTCATTCAGTGGCACATCAAATCGACTACTAAGGCGCAGCAAGGCCTGTATGAATACGATGCGGTATCGCGCCTGCGCGACAGTCAGCTGGGCGACGCACGCGTGCACGATATTGGCAACTACATCATTAAGGGCAAACTGTGGCAGGCCTTTACTCAGGCAAAGCGCCCGGTGCTGCTGATCGATGAAATCGATAAAGCCGATATTGAGTTCCCCAACGATCTCCTGCTTGAGTTAGATCGCATGGAGTTTCACGTGTACGAAACCGGTGAGCAGGTCAAAGCTCAGGTTCGTCCTATAGTGATCATCACGTCTAACAACGAAAAAGAATTGCCCGATGCATTTTTACGTCGTTGCTTCTTCCACTATATAGACTTCCCTGATAAAGATGAGATGCAGGCGATCATTGATGTACACTTCCCTGCTATTAAGCCGCGCTTAGTAAAGCAAGCGCTGGAAGTGTTTTTTGAATTACGCAGTGTCGCTGGATTGAAAAAGAAACCCAGTACCAGTGAACTGCTCGACTGGCTCAAGCTATTATTGGCAGAAGACATAGATCCTGAGACACTTCAGGATCGCAGCCACAAAGGCGGATTGATGCCCATGTTTGGCGCGTTGCTAAAAAATGAGCAAGACGTCACTTTGCTTGAGAAACTGGCTTTTTTAGGTAAACGCTGATCATGTTGATCGACTTCTTATTCACGCTCAGACGCTATGGTGTGAAAGCCAGCCTTCGGGAGCTACTGGACTGTATCAATGCGCTGGATAAAGGTGTGTGCTTCGCCGACATCGACGGGTTTTATCATCTGGCCAAAACCATATTTGTCAAAGATGAAACTCAGTTCGATAAGTTTGACCGCGCCTTTGCCGATTATTTTGAGGGCGTCGAATCATTGGATCTGTTCAGCCAGTTACAGCAAAGCGCCCTGCCACAAGACTGGCTGCGCAAAGAGTTTGAAAAGCACCTGAGTGAAGAAGAAAAAGCCAAGCTTAAGGCGCTCGGTGGACTCGACAAGCTGCTGGATACCCTGAAACAAAGGCTCGCCGAGCAGCAAAAGCGTCATGCCGGTGGCAACAAATGGGTAGGTACTGGCGGTACTTCCCCCTTTGGAGCATACGGTTATAACCCGGAAGGTGTCCGGATTGGGCAGGACGGCAATCGTCACCGCCGTGCCGTTAAGGTGTGGGATAAACGTCAGTATCGTAACTTAGATGCAGACAGTGACATCAGTAATCGTACTATCAAGCTGGCACTCAAACAATTACGCAAATTTGCCCGCAGTGGCGCCAGCGATCAACTTGATCTGAATGAAACTATCCGTGCTACAGCCAAACAAGGCGGTATGCTGGATGTGAAAATGGCGCCTGAGCGGCACAATGCCGTTAACGTCATCATGCTGTTTGATATCGGCGGATCTATGGATGATCATATTCAGATCTGTGAACAGCTGTTCAGCGCCGCACACAGCGAGTTTAAACACCTTGAGTTTTTCTACTTCCATAACTGTGTATACGAACATGTCTGGCAGGACAACGACCGGCTGGATAGTACTTTGCTCGATACCCATCAGCTTATCAACCGCTTTGGCCGGGATTATCGGCTGATCTTCGTCGGTGATGCTACTATGGGTCCCTATGAGATCACCTACCCCGGCGGCAGTGTCGAACACTGGAACCAGGAAGCCGGCTCAGTGTGGTTACAAAGGCTCACTCAGCATTTCGATAAAGTCGCCTGGCTTAACCCACAACCAAAGACTCATTGGCCTTACTACCATTCAATTGGCCTTATCGATGAACTGATGGCTGGCCGTATGTTTCCATTGACCTTAGATGGACTCAGTGAAGCAATTAAAGAGCTAAGCTAATAACAAAACAAAAAAGCCCACCTCTTTCGAGTTGGGCTTTTCTTGTTTGGAGTCTGATAATGCTTGTCAGGTCTCATGCTAACGGTGTGGCCTGTTGGCAGTTCCCGCATCAAGTGTGGGATGACGGTGGTGCGGGCTTTATGATCGGGAAGTTATACAACTTTTTTAAATCGCACAAAGCAAAAAACCCGCTGCATTGCTGCAACGGGTTTGACGTACATGGAAGTACGAATGTCCATGATATTCATGGGTGAATTGCGACCGAAGCACCGCTTCGCAGCGCAATGAACGCGAGGCATGGACGCCGAGCTGGGAGCCCTCCACCAGGAAGTGTGTCCAAAGGTTGTTCAGTACAAGTTTTACGATCCAACCCAGCTTCATGGATGAATAGGCGATACTATTCTATCTACAGCTTTTTTAAACTACCCAAAACGCAAAAAAGCCCGACTCTTTCGAATCGGGCTTTGATGTACAAGGAGGTACGAATGTCGATGATATTCATTGATGAATTAAGTGCAAAGTACAATGACAGCGAGCAACGCGAGTACATTTACTTTGCGCAAGGTGAAATGAGCTATTGTAGAGAACGC